>JAYVQD010000445.1:0-4625 GCA_043777275.1 Nitrosomonadales bacterium | reverse complement strand
TGGGCTTTCGCTGCCTTGCCGAGCTGTTTACGCCAGACGCTTTCGATTTCAAGAAACATCACGCGTCACTTTTTGCACTTGGTCATTGAAACCGCCCTGCTTAAAGGCAGAACAAAATGACGTAAATATTACTCATTCAACAACTTCGCTTCTGAAAAGACAATTAATAGAAGTTCCCTTTATAGAAACCGAGGGGTTGCCATGCATCGAATCGTAATAAGCGTTTTTCCATGGGTGCTGTTGGCCGGCGAGGCGTTGGCACATCAAGGGCACGGTGCGCCGGCGGCCCACTTCCATGGGTGGGAGTACGCGTTGCTGGCCGCCTAGTTGCCATAGTCACCATCGCTGCCAGAGCCTCCCTGTCCGCCGTAGCGGTCGTTGTGGCGGGTTGGGTCAGAACGCGCCTGGATGCGGTACGTGCATCAATAGCGAAATATAGGTAACTATTTGTTTTTAAACAATATTTATTGGGACTGGTCAGGCCGCTTTCTGCTGCGCGGCACCGAACATCCGCAGCAGTTGGCCGTAGCCGGGAATGCTGCCGGTGTAGCCGATTTTTTTCAACGCGCCCCAGATGCTGACCTGCGAGGTGCTCAACACCGGCTTGCCGAGGTCTTGCTCCAGTCGCTCGATGATCGCCATGCTTTTCCAGTTGGTGCAGGCAAGCACGATGGCTTGCGCGTCGGGGCAATCGACTTTTTTGCCGAGGTCATAGGCGGTTTGCACATCGAGCCGGCCGATCTGAAGATTGTCGATCACGTTGAGGCCGTCTTTGGCCACCACCTTGATGCCGTTCGCTTCGATAAACGCCGCGCAGATGTCGTTCACCATCGGGCTGTACGCCGAACCCAGCGCGATGCGCGTGATGCCCAGCGCTTTGAAGGCCTCCAGCAGCGCGGTTGATGTGGTGGTGGCCGGCTTGCCGGTGACGCGCGTGATGCGCTCGCTGACTTCGCGGTCGTAGCCTAGGCCCTTCAGAAAACTCGGCGCCGTCGCACCGAGAATAATCACATCCACATCGGCGCTGGCGAGCAGCTTCGACTCCACATCCAGCGAATCAGCCATCTTGCCGATGGATTCGGGCGTGACGGTGGTGATCGGCAGACGCGCGGTATGCAGTGTGACGCCGTCGGGAAGCGCCTTGAAAAATTCGGTCTCAACCGTGGTATTGGAGGAGGGCGCGAGCAGCCCGATGCGGCCAGTGAATGACATGATGGAATCCTTTCAAAAAGTGCGGCAAGTCTAGCACCAGGTCTTTCAGGCTCGTAGCGTGGTTTACAATTGTGTTCGCCTTAAACCAAGACTTTGCAAATGACCTCGAACGAATCTTACGATGTAGTCGTAGTCGGCGGTGGCATCGCCGGTTTATCCGCCGCCAACCGCGCCGCGCAACAAGGCTTGAAAGTCGCCGTGCTGGAACGCGGCACCGACGAGCGCTACCTGTGCAACTCGCGTTATTCCGGCGGCGTGCTGCACATCGCCATGCACAACGCGAAAGACCCCGCCGAAAAACTGATGGACGTGATTAAGCACGCCACCAGCGGCAAAGCCGATCCGGAACTTTCCCGCGCGCTCACCACCACCGCGGGCCGCGCCATCGACTGGCTGCGCGACGAAGGCGCGAAATACATCCGCGTCGGCAACATCGTGTGGCAGCAGCATGTGCTGGCGCCACCGCGTCCGATTGTGGCGGGTCTGGATTGGAAAGGCCGCGGCCCCGATGTCACGCTGCGCCAGTTAGGCGCCAATCTCGACAAGCGCGGCGGCAAACTGTTTCGGTTGCCCGCCGTCACGCTGATGGAAAAAGAAGGCCAGTGCATAGGCGTTGAAGCCGGAGATCACGAAGGGGGCTCCGCAAAACAACAGTTCCACGCAAAAGCCGTGGTGCTCGCCGACGGCGGCTATCAGGGCAACCCCGCGCTGGTGCGCGAACACATGGGCATTGATCTGGCCAAGGTCAAAACACGCGGCGCGGGCACCGGTGTCGGCGACGGCATGCGCATGGCGCGCGCGATGGGCGCGCAGTTTTCCGAACTCAAATATTTTTACGGGCACATGCTGTCGCGCGACGCGTTCACCAACGACCGCGTGTGGCCATATCCGCAGTTGGATGAACTCGGCACCGTGGGCATCGTTGTCAACGACGCCGGTGAGCGCTTTGTCGATGAAGGCCTGGGCGGGGTGTTCGTTGCCAACACCATCGCGCGGCTGGCGAATCCGTTATCGACGTGGGCGATACTTGATCATGCGATCTGGGAAGGTCCGGGCCGCAGCGCGCGCATCCCCGCCAATCCGCAACTGGCCAATGCGGGCGGCACGATTATCAAGGCAGCCACGCTGGGCGAATTGGCGGTGATGACCGGCATCGATGTGGCAGGGCTGGAGGCCACGGTTGCCGCGTATAATAAAGCGCTCGCGTCGGGCCGCACCGTGAACCCCATCGCGAACCTCATGCCGCCGCGCAGCGCCAGCCCGATCGTGCCCGCGCCCATCGCCAAGACACCGTTCTACGCCGTGCCCCTGTGCGCGGGCATGACCTACACCTTCGGCGGCATCTTCACCGACGGCGATGGCCGCGTGATGAGCACGCGCGGCGCGCCGATCGAGGGCCTGTATGCCGTAGGCGCCACCAGCGGCGGGCTCGAAGGCGGCACCGGCGGCGGCTACGTCGGCGGGTTGATTAAAGGCATAGCCTTCGGCATGCGCGCAGCCGAACATATCGCGCAGTCGCTCAAACGTTGAAACGCGGATGCGTTTTGGGTGTTACTGCACCTTGCCCAGAAAATCCATTTTGCCGATTTCAACGCCGCCATGCCGCAGCAGGTTGTAGGCGGTGGCAACATGAAAATAAAAATTCGGCAGCACCCAGCTATTCAGATAATCGAGTCCCTTGAAGTTGAAGGTATTGCTGCCGGCGGTGAGGGTAATCGCTTTGTCTTCGCTGCCGTCGATTTGCGCTGCAGTCAGCGTTTTCAGAAAATCGATTGCTTTGCGTACGCGCGCTTTGAGTTCCGGCAGCGTCTTTTCGTTATCCTCGAATTTCGGGATGTCGATGCCGGCGAGCCGCGCGCCCGCGCCTTTGGACATGTCGGTGGCGATGCGGATCTGCCGCGCAAAGGGAAACATATCGGGAAACAGGCGCGCTTCGACGAAGGCCGCATCGTCGATCTTGCGCGCGGCGGCGTGAGCGATGGCTTTGTCGAGGATGGCTTCGAGGTTGCCCAGCGATTTAATCATGGGGGGAATCGAAGCGTTGTACATGGAAATATTCATGGTGAGCCTTATGTTCTGTTAGGTTCTGTTTTGTTATGAAACGAAGTTGAGCGGCGCAATTATATTCGTTACAGTGTGACTCTCCCGTTGGGTGTCTCCCATCCGTAAAATAAACATAACATTTTGTTTTTAAACAACTATTTATGGAGCATGCGCATGTCTCAGCAGGATTCCAGCGAACATCGTGTGATGCTGTCGAACAGCGTCACCGATTTTGCGCGCGGTGTGGATGTTGCGCGGGTGCGCAAGCTGCCTGAAACCAAAGCCGAATGCGACCGCGCGGTGTGGAAGCAGATGGCCGACTTGGGCTGGCTGGGCGTGCTGGTGCCCGAGCAATACGGCGGCATGGGATTGCAACTCGGTGATATGGCCATCGTCGCGCAAGGTCTCGCCCGCGTGCTGGTGCCGGAGCCGCTGACCGCCGTCGCGGTGCTCGCCACGCGCGTGCTGGCCGACAGCAACAATCATGCGCTGAAGCAAAAACTGCTCGAAGGCCTGGTGTCCGGCGACACGCTGCCCGCGGTGGCATGGCAGGAAGAAGCCAGTACGCTGGATGTTCAAAAGATCAACATGCAGGCCACGCCGTTCGAGGGCGGGTTCCGCGTGAACGGCAGCAAACGTTTTGTGGTGGGGGCGTCGAACGCCGATGGCTACATTGTTTCGGCGCGCTTGTCAGACCCGTCGGCACAAGGCATGCAACTGTTGTGGGTGCCGCGCGATGCGGCGGGCGCGACGCTGGCGTTCGATGCGCTGGCCGATGGCCGGCAATCGGGCACGCTGAATTTGTCTGACGTCAGCGTGGCAAAAGAAAACATCATCAACACCGGCGCAGCGGCGACGGCGTCGCTGGCACGCGCCATCGATCACACCGCCGCCATCGCCGGCGCGGAACTGTGCGGCATCATGGTGCGCTCGCTGGAAATAACGCTCGAATACCTCAAAACGCGCGTGCAGTTCGGCAAACCCATCGGCAGCTTTCAGGCGCTGCAACACCGCGCGGTCGATCTGTATATCCAGCAGGAGCTATCCAGCGCGGTGCTCGCCGATTGCCTGGCGGTACTCGACGGCGAGCACGGTGTCGAACCCGAGGCCAAAACCCGCAGCGCTGCCGCCAGCCGCGTCAAGGCGCGCTGCACCGATGCCGCGTTGTTGATTACGCGCCAGTCGATCCAGATGCACGGCGCGATTGGTTTTACCGAAGACTGCGACGTGGGTCTCTACGTCAAACGCGCGATGACGCTGGCGGCGTGGCTGGGCAACGGCAACGCGCATCGGCGGCGCTATGCCAAAACTGAAATTCTGGAGGGCGCAGCATGAGCGACTTTAATGCCATAACCGACGACGCATTTCGC
>JAYVQD010000444.1:0-4629 GCA_043777275.1 Nitrosomonadales bacterium | reverse complement strand
GGAAACCCTCGATCTCGCACCGATAAAATCCGTGCATGGCACGGTGACGCTGCCCGGATCAAAAAGCATTTCCAATCGCACCTTGCTGCTGGCGGGGTTGGCCGAGGGCGAAACGCTGATCCGCGACGTGCTGGATTCCGAGGATACGCAGCACATGATTACGGCCTTGCGCGCGTTGGGTGTCAGTGTGAGCGACGCAGGCCCGCGCGCGCTGCGCGTGAAGGGAGCGGGCGGCGCGTTCCCGGTCAAACAAGCGGATTTGTTCCTGGGCAATGCGGGCACGGCAGTGCGCATGCTGACGGCTGTGCTCGCGTTTTGCGGCGGGGAATACAAAATTTCGGGTGTGCCGCGCATGCACGAGCGACCGATAGGCGATCTAGTGGATGCGTTGCGCCTGCTGGGTGCGCGCATTGATTATCTGGGCAACCCAGGCTATCCGCCGTTGGCGATTCATCCGTTGACGCGGTCAGGCGCCCAAGAGGTGAGTATACGAGGCAACGTATCGAGCCAGTTCCTGACCGGGCTGCTGGTGGCGCTGCCTTTATTGCAGCAGCGCACGACGGTCACTATCGCGGGCGAGTTGATTTCCAAACCCTACATCGATATCACGCTGAACAGCCTGAAGCGATTTGGCATCGACACCGGCAGATCGGGCTACGCAACGTTCGAGACGCCCGGCACTGCGCGATATGTGAGTCCGGGTGAGATTCACGTCGAAGGCGATGCGTCATCGGCCTCGTACTTTCTGGCGGCGGGGGCGATCAGCGGGCTTGCAGGCGGCGGTCCGGTGCGCGTGCAAGGTGTTGGGCGCGACAGCGTCCAGGGCGATGTCCAGTTTTGTCACATGCTCGAACGCATGGGCGCGAAAATCACTTACGGCGACAACTGGATCGAAGCAACAGCGGGCGCCGAGGCGCTGGCCAGTGGCAAGTTCAAGGCGCTTAACGCAGGCTGCGGCCACATTCCCGATGCGGCGATGACGCTGGCGATGGTCGCGCTGTTCGCGGACGGCGAAACCACGTTGGCGGATATCGGTAGCTGGCGCGTCAAAGAAACGGATCGCATCGCCGCGATGGCAACCGAGCTGCGAAAACTGGGCGCAACCGTTGTAGAAGAGCCGAGCCGCATGAAGGTCATGCCGCCTTCGGCTTTCACATCCGGCGCCATCATAGACACCTACGACGACCATCGTATGGCGATGTGCTTTTCGCTGGCCGCGCTGGGGGGCTTGCCGGTGCGGATCAATGATCCGCGTTGCGTGGCGAAGACTTTTCCTGAGTATTTTGATGTGCTGGCGTCACTCAGTGAGTATCAATAAAGTTATATAAGTATTTGTTTTTAAACATAATTTAACAATGAATCTCACACCTATCATCGCTATCGACGGGCCCTCGGCTTCGGGCAAGGGCACCGTGGCGCAAGCCGTGGCGCAAACGCTGGGTTTTCACTATCTTGACAGCGGAGCGTTGTACCGCATCGTCGGATTGGCGGTCGTGCGCGCGGGCGGCAACCTCGATAACGAATCCGATGTGTTGTCTATCTTATTGAAAATAAACATCAAATTTGAAAAAGAGGCCGTACTTTTGGATGCTGCCAACGTCGCCGACGCTATCCGCGAGGAGCCCATCAGCGCCGCCGCTTCCAAGGTGGGCGCGCATGCACGGGTGCGGCTGGCGCTGCTGGAGCGCCAGCGCGCGTTTCGAGAGGCACCCGGTTTGGTGGCCGATGGACGCGATATGGGATCGGTGGTTTTTCCCGATTCCAAGCTCAAAATTTATCTGACTGCGAGCCCCGGAGCGCGTGCACAAAGGCGCTATAAGCAGTTGATAGGCAAGGGTTTGGGTGCTAATATTACCGCCCTTTTACAGGATATTATGCTGCGCGATCAGCGAGATAGCGTGCGTGCGGCGGCTCCCCTGAAAAAGTACCCGGATGCGATTGAAGTGGACACCACGAATTTGTCGGTGCCCCAATCGATAGCGCGGGTGTTGGCGCTTTACAGGGCTGTATAGGCGGAGTGAGATCGCAATAGTTCGAGTGGTTCGAGTGGTTCGGCGCGACATAGCGGTGCCCAAGCGCCACGGCCTACCCAGGTTCGTGGTTTTTTAACCAACCCCGCAGGTTGTTTTTAGTAGTTAACAAGCGGGCTTCCCAAGTGATTTTAAACAATGAAAACTGAAACTCAACCCGTCGCCGCCTTTACCGGCGCCGAAAGCTTTGCTGCGCTGTTTGAAGAAAGCCTGTCGCGCAAGGAAATGCGTATTGGCGAAGTGATTACCGCCGAAGTAGTACGGATCGACGACAATTTTGTGGTCGTCAACGCGGGCCTCAAATCCGAAAGCTATATCCCCAAAGAAGAATTCATGACCGATGATGGCGTGTTCGATGCCAACATCGGTGATTTCATCAGCGTCGCCATTGAGTCGCTCGAAAATGGTTTTGGTGAAACGCGTTTGTCGCGCGACAAAGCCAAGCGTCTGGCTTCTTGGCTCGACCTCGAAGACGCGCTCGAAAAAGGCCGCATCGTGCAGGGCATGGTCAACGGTAAAGTCAAAGGCGGCCTCACCGTCATGGTGAACGGCATCCGCGCGTTTTTGCCCGGTTCGCTGGTGGACATTCGCCCGGTCAAAGACACCACGCCGTACGAAAACAAAGCAATGGATTTCAAAGTCATCAAGCTCGACCGCAAGCGCAATAACGTGGTGGTATCGCGTCGCGCCGTGCTGGAAGTCACGCAGGGTGAAGAGCGTCAAAAGTTGCTGGCCAATCTGCAGGAAGGCGCGGTGGTCAAAGGCATCGTCAAAAACATCACCGACTACGGCGCGTTTGTCGATCTCGGCGGCATCGATGGCTTGCTGCACATTACCGATCTGGCCTGGCGCCGCGTCAAACACCCGAGCGAAGTGCTGACGGTGGGCGACGAAGTGCAAGCCAAGATTCTGAAGTTCGATCAAGAGAAAAATCGCGTTTCACTCGGCATGAAACAACTCGGCGAAGACCCGTGGGTGGGCCTCGGCCGCCGTTACCCGACCGGCACGCGCCTGTTTGGTAAAGTCTCCAATCTCACCGACTACGGTTCGTTTGTTGAAATCGAAACCGGCATCGAAGGTCTGGTTCACGTCTCTGAAATGGATTGGACCAACAAGAACGTGCATCCGTCGAAAGTCGTGCAGCTGGGCGATGAAGTTGAAGTCATGGTGCTCGAGATTGACGAAGAGCGCCGCCGCATTTCGCTCGGCATGAAGCAGTGCATGGCGAATCCGTGGGAAGAGTTCTCGATGAACCACAAGAAAGGCGAAAAAGTCCGCGGCCAGATCAAATCGATCACCGACTTTGGCATTTTCGTCGGACTCACCGGCGCCATCGACGGTTTGGTGCATTTGTCCGACCTGTCGTGGTCGCTGCCCGGTGAAGAAGCCGTGCGCAACTACAAGAAGGGCGATGAAGTCGAGGCCGTGGTGCTGGCGATTGATGTCGAGCGCGAGCGTATTTCACTCGGCGTCAAGCAGATGGATGGCGATCCGTTCACGAATTTTGTGTCCTCCAACGACAAGAATTCCATCGTTCAAGGCACGGTAAAAACTATCGACGCCAAGGGCGCTGTGATACAGTTAATGGGCGATATCGAGGGTTACCTGCGGGCGTCGGAAGTCGCGCGCGACCGGGTGGAAGACATCCGCACGCATTTGAAGGAAGGCGATTCGGTGACGGCGATGATTATCAACATCGATCGCAAAAACCGTTCGATCAATCTATCGATCAAGGCGAAAGACCTTGCGGAGGAGTCCGATGCGATGCAAAAAATCTCCACGGACAGCAAGTCGGCAAGCACCGGGACGACCAATCTCGGCGCATTGCTGAAGGCAAAGATGGATACGGCGAACACTCAACAATAAAGGTAAGGGAGCATCATGACCAAGTCGGAATTGATCGCGAAGCTTGCGGCACGTTTTCCTCAATTGGTGGCGAAGGACGCGGAGCTGGCGGTAAAGATGATTCTGGATGCGATGGGCAAGAGTCTTGCTCAAGGGCAGCGTATCGAGATCCGCGGATTCGGCAGTTTTGGGCTCAATTTCCGACCGCCGCGCACGGGGCGCAATCCCAAGTCAGGTGATCGGGTGCAAGTGCCGGCGAAGCATGTTCCCCACTTCAAAGCAGGCAAGGAATTGCGTGAACGTGTGGATGTGCGGAAATAACGCTGCATTGATATTTCGTTCGACTCCCGCAAAACGGCATGGTCGCAAGATCATGCCGTTTTTTACTGCGTTTTATGCCACGTTCCCTGCGGCATGTTTTAACGAGCTGCGATGAAAATCGTTCTTTGGATACTCAAGCTGGCGTTGTTTTTCATTGCGCTCACGTTCGCGGTGAAAAATACCGAATTGGTCACTGTGCGCTATTACCTTGATGCGCAATGGCAGGCGCCATTGATTTTCGTCATGCTGTTGGTGTTTTGTGTCGGCGCTGCGGCTGGCGTTATTGCCAGTCTGGGGCGTATCGTGCGGCTGCGGCGCGAAGTGTCGCGTTTGCGCAAGCAGGCGCCGCCTGCCGCCACTGCAACCACTGGCCCAGCCGCGTCACCGCGCGCCGCGCCGTCGAATATTCCCGACGTGGTTTAAGCGTTCAGAG
>JAYVQD010000443.1:0-4650 GCA_043777275.1 Nitrosomonadales bacterium | reverse complement strand
ATGCGGCACTGCAATTGCGTCACCGGCTGGGTGATCGCTGGGATGCAACACGGCCGGTGCGGGTAGGCATGAGTAAAGTGGTCGATGTGCAGTGCGGTTTTGACTACATCCCCACTACTGTGTTGAGCGCGCAAATGAGCCTGCGTTATTGCGTCGCGGCGGCGTTGACGGATGGACAAGTGCTGCCTGCGCAATTCAGTGACGAAAAAATGCACGACCCTGCGTTGGGTGCGCTCGCGGCAACGCTGGAGCTGGTGGATGATCCGGCGCTCGACAAGCTGTATCCGGTGCATTTCGCGGGTTGGGTCGCGGCCAAAACGAATGACGGCTGGACGCGTGTGGACATCCTCGATCCGACAGGTTCGACCGCTGCGCCGGTAGACGCCGCAGGCGTGGTGCGCAAATTCACTGCTAACAACCCGCAACTGGCCGTAGATCGCATTACTGACTTGGCCATGAATATCGAACGTCATTCAGCGCGTGAAATGGTTGATTTGCTTACGGCAAAGCCGGGCCAGCGTGCAGCGGCTTGATTTTTTAAATGATGGATACTTCAGGGAACAGTGACTATGTTTGACGTAATCGTTGTAGGTGGCGGTAACGCCGCATGTGCCGCGGCTGTGTCGGCAAAAGAAAACGGCGCCGAGCGCGTGGTTATATTGGAGAAGGCCCCCAAGGAACAGCGCGGCGGCAACACCCATTTCAGCGGCGCCATTTTTCGCTTCGTGTTTAACAAGGTTGAAGAGCTCGATCGGTTTGTGCCGACCGCCGAAGCCGAGTATCCGGGCTTTCATGCCGGTGTGCCAAAATATCCGAAAGAAGCCTTTCACGAAGACCTGATGCGCGTTACAGAAGGCAAGAGCGATCCTGACTTGGCGGATCTGCTGATTGACGCCTCCTATGACACCACCTGCTGGATGCAGGATGTGGCCAAGCACGAGTTCGAACTCGCACGCTCAGTGATGGGCATCAAGGTTGGCAACTCCTACAAATGGCCGCGTGGCGCCATTCTGCGCACGGTGCATGAAGGCGTGGGGCTATCAGCGACATGGTTCAAAGCAGTCGAAACCATGGGTATCGAGGTCCAGTACGAAGCGCACGTGCTTGAACTGACGCAGGATGCCGGCGGCCGGGTCAACGGCGTGGTGGTTCGTGGCAAGAACGGCCTGCAGCGCCTTGAGTGCAAAGCCGTGGTGCTGGCGTGCGGCGGATTTGAGACCAACCCCGAGTGGCGCACACGCTACCTTGGACAGGAATGGGGACATGCGAAGGTGCGCGGCTCGAACTTCAATTACGGTGATGGCCTCAAAATGGCGCTCGATCTGGGCGCTATGCCATGGGGCCATTGGGGCGGCTGCCATGCCACACCGATTGTGGCCGAAGCGCCGGACTACGGTGTGCGTAATCTGACCGACAAGACGAATCGACTGTCGTATCCGTACGGTGTCATGCTCAATGCGGAAGGCAAACGCTGGGTCGATGAAGGCGCCGACTTCAACGCGTTTACCTACGCCAAATATGGCGGCCTGATACTGAAACAAACCAAGGGCATGTCGTGCCAAATTTTCGACAGCAAGGCCGTGGACATGCTGGAGCCGCGCTACAAAACCAGTGAGCCGCTGCGCTCGGACACGCTCGAGGGCCTGGTGAAACAGTTGCCGATTGATCAGGCGCAAGCCCTGCGCACGCTGCAGGATTACAACAACGCGGCGGGCCGTGGCGGGCCGTTTAATCCCGCGGCGCTGGATGGTCTGCATACGGAGAATCTGCAACCGCCCAAAACCAATTGGGCGCTCAAGCTCGATAAGCCGCCTTATCTGTGCTGGATCGTTACCGGCGGCATTACCTTCACGTTCGGCGGCCTGAAAATCAACCCGAGCGGACAAGTCATATCAACGGGTTGGAAGCCGATTGAAGGCCTTTATGCGGCCGGCGAGATGGTGGGCGGGCTTTTCCACTACAACTACGCGCTGGGGACGGGTTTGATGTCCGGCGCCGTGTTTGGCCGTATCGCAGGGCGCAGCGCGGCGAAGTGCTGAACTGAGACAAACCCATGGGGCTGACTCAATCACTGTGCGCAATCATTCATGCGACGCGATACGAATCGCTGGGCGATGAATGCATCCGGCGCGTGAAGCAGGCCATTAAGGATGGCGTTGCGGTGGCGTTGGCGGGCAGTAACGAAGCGCCGGTCAGGATTATGACTGCGCACATGCAGTCACTCGGTGGCGCGCCACAGGCGTCCGTTTGGGGTGGCGGCGCAAAACTGTCGCTGACGCAGGCAGCCTATATCAACTCGGTTGCAACGCACGTGCTGGATTTCGAGCCGATGTGGAGTCCGCCCACGCATTCGGTGTCGCCGACGGTGCCGGTGGCCTTTGCGTTGGCAGAAGCCAGGCACCTGACCGGCCGACAGATCATTACAGCGGTTGCGAAAGGCATTGAGATACAGGGGCGATTGCAATATGCCGGCGATCAATATGTGCCGGAGGATTTGAAATTTCATCCGCCGGGTGTAGCCGGGGTGTTGGGCAGCGCCGTGGTAGCGGCAGACCTGCTGCAACTGGATGCTAGCACCCTGCAGCACGCGCTCGGTCTGGCGGCATCACGTGCCGGCGCTTTGCTGGCCAACGTGGGATCAATGACCAAATCCACCCACTGCGGAAATGCCGCAGCTTCCGGGCTGGATGCGGCATTGCTGGTGCAGCGGGGTTTTACCGCGAACCCCGATGTGCTCGAAGCGCACAAAGGATTGATCGCCACTTTTTATGCCGATCACTTCGATGCGGATCGCCTGTTGGCGTTTGGCAAACCGTATCGCGTGGTGGATCCCGGTTTGGCGATCAAGTTGTTCCCATCGCAGTACGGCACCCACTTTGGCATTACCGCAGGTCTGGACATGCACCAGTTGCTTGGCGGACGCAAGGATATCCGGCGCGTGCGCATGGTGTCGCCAGTCATGAAGTATGTAAACCGGCCGCAACCCGCAACGGGGCTCGACGGAAAATTCAGTTTGCAATACACCACGGCTGCCGCATTGCTGGACGGCGCGGTGAAGATCGCCAGCTTCACCGATGAGCGGCGCTTTCGTGCCGATATGGTTGAAATGCTGGGCAAAATCGAACTGACGCAGGACGAATCGATCCCCGGTGATTTCCACAAAATGCACGTGCAGGTGCAAGTGGAGCTGAGTGACGGTGCCAGCCATACCGTGGTGTGCAAGGCGCCGCGCGGTTCATGGGGTGTGAAAATGGCGGAGGAAGAGCATCAGGCCAAGTTGCAGGATTGCCTGAAATACGCGCTATCGGACAAGGAGGGCGCGACACTGCTGGATAGCCTCAATCACCTCGACAGTCTGGATGCGCGCGGCGTGCAGTCGCTGATTGCCCTGATGACCCAGCAAGGGCAGGTTCGCCCTGCGTAACGACAGTCATCACGGTATCCATACCGCCATGCGGCCCGCGTGCTATTTTGCTTCCAGTCCGCTCATTTCAGTCCCTTTATTTCAGTCCCCCTCATTTCAGTCCCCCTCATTTCAGTCCCATTTGCCTGGTGAGATTCCGCCAGAGGGTGAATTCGCTCTGAATATAACGGGCGAAGTCCTCCGGCGTGCTGGTCACCACGTCGAATCCGATAGCGGTGAGGCGTTCTCGAACAGCAGGGCTATGTACCGCTTTGACCACTTCGGTATTCAACCGGGTGATGATCGGTTTTGGCGTCAGCGCCGGCGCCACCAGTCCAAACCAGCCCACCGCCTCAAAGCCCGGATACCCGGATTCGGCGATGGTGGGGATATCGGGCGCCATGGCCATACGATTTTTTCCCGTCACCGCAAGGAGCTTGACCTTGCCGCCTTTGGCATGGCCCGCAACGGCGGGCATGCCGCTGAACATGACGCCGACGTGGCCGCCCAGCAGATCAATGACAGCCTGTCCGCTCCCCTTGTATACGATGTGGTTGAGCTTGATGCCTGCGGCGTGTTGCAGCAACTCCGCGCTCAAATGGCCTATGGTGCCTATGCCGCCGGACGAATAATTGAGCTGGCCCGGTTTAGCCTTGGCCAGCGCCACGAACTCCTTTACCGAGGCGGCGCTCACAGAAGGGTGAATCGCAAGCACATTGGCGGAGGCCGTCAGTTGCGTGATCGGCGCAAAGTCCTTAACCGGATCGTAGCCGACGTTTCCCGAAATCGCGGGATTTGTCGCCAGCGTGGCTATGTAGACAAGGCCGATGGTATGGCCATCGGGACGGGCCTGCGCCACGATTTGTGTGCCGATGGCGCCGTTGCCGCCGGCGCGATTGTCCAGCACGATCTGCTGGCCAAGCTGCTCCGACAGCTGCGGGGCAATGAGGCGCGTAATGGTGTCAGAGCTGCCGCTCGGCGCGAACGGCACCACAAGTCGGATGGGTCTCGACGGATACGTTTCGACGCTACGCTCCCGGCTTTGGGCGAAGACCGTGCTGATGGGCCAGAGCGCAATCAGGCATACAAGAGATATGTGTTTACACGTGCGAAGTGTCATTTAAAATCGTCTCGGGTTAGGCGCCGAAGCGCGACGGCTGCTTCAATGTGCAAATAATATCAGCACGCGGTGTTCGCGTGACAGTTAAGTTCCAGAGCGCAGGGGATATGGTGTATGAGGCGTATGA
>JAYVQD010000442.1:0-18260 GCA_043777275.1 Nitrosomonadales bacterium | reverse complement strand
GGGCGCTTCACGGTGTATCCGTCGAGCCACTACGTGACGCCACGCGCCACCACGCTGCGCGCCATCGAGGCGATCAAGAACGAGTTGCGCGAGCGCATCGAGCATTACCAGAAAGAAAATCAACTGGTCGAATGCCAGCGCATCGAGCAGCGCACGCGCTTTGATCTGGAAATGTTGAATGAAATGGGTTTTTGCAAAGGTATCGAGAACTACTCACGCCATTTGTCCGGACGCAAGCCGGGCGATCCGCCGCCGACGCTGATCGACTATCTGCCGCCCGACGCCATCATGTTTCTCGACGAAAGCCACGTCACCATTCCGCAAGTCGGCGGCATGTATAAGGGCGACCGCGTGCGCAAGGAAAACCTGGTGAACTACGGCTTCCGGCTGCCGTCGGCGCTCGACAACCGGCCGCTGCGCTTTGATGAGTTTGAGGTGCTGATGCGCCGTTGCGTGTTTGTGTCCGCGACCCCCTCGGTTTACGAAGCGGAACATCAGGGGCAGGTGGTGGAACAATTGGTGCGCCCCACCGGGCTGGTTGATCCGCGTATCGAGGTGCGCCCCGCGACCACGCAGGTGGATGATTTGATGTCTGAAATCAACAAGCGCGTGCAAATCGGCGAACGCGTGCTGGTGACCACGCTCACCAAGCGCATGTCCGAAGACCTTACCGAATACTTTTCCGAGCATCACATCAAAGTGCGCTATCTGCACTCGGATATTGACACCGTGGAGCGCGTAGAAATCATTCGCGATTTGCGGCTCGGCGAATTCGATGTGCTGGTGGGCATCAACCTGTTGCGCGAGGGTCTGGATATCCCCGAAGTGTCGCTGGTGGCGATCCTTGATGCGGATAAAGAAGGCTTTTTGCGCTCGGAGCGCGCGTTGATCCAGACCATCGGCCGCGCCGCGCGGCACATCAACGGCATGGCAATTCTTTATGCGGATCGTATTACCGAATCGATGAAACGCGCTATCGGCGAAACCGATCGCCGGCGTGCCAAGCAGGTCGCATTCAACACCGCCAACGGCATCACGCCCACAGGAGTAACCAAGCGCATCAAGGACATCATCGACGGCATGTATAACCGCGACGAAGCACGAACAGAGTTAAAGGCCGCGCAAAATCAGGCGCGCTACGAGGCGATGGGAGAAAAGGAAATGACGCGCGAACTTAAGCAAGTCGAAAAAGCCATGCTCGACGCGGCGAAAAACCTGGAATTTGAAAAGGCAGCGAAGCTGCGGGACGAACTGCGCGTGTTGCGCGAGCGATTGTTTATCCGCGCGGCGTAAGCGTTGCCGTCAGGAGAAATTACGTAAGTAGTTGTTTTTATTGAATAATATAAATATATTGATCGGGTGTATGGGCACTATCCCTTGCGGGTCGGCGCGCAAGGATTCGAGCTTGCGCGCGACAGGGTGGCGGATGCGGCGCAGGGGTTACTGCGCCGCATCCGCAACTGCCACCGTTTTATAGAACGGCATGCATGGCGCGCGTGGACGGCAGTGCTGCCGATGCTGCCACGGATCAGGCGGGCGGCGCGCGTTCGGTTTCCACTTGCATCAGTGGCTCTTCAACCACCGGCGGCAACACCGGCCTCGTGCGGCGTGTGCGTTGCGCCTCGCCTGGCGCAGTGCTGATGACTTGAACCTCTTGCACCTTGCTGCCATCGGTTTCGATCTGGGTGAGACCGCTGGACCAGTCGAGCTTTAGCGGCGCCGGGGCAACGACGGGAATCGACGCTGCCGCAGGGGTAGGGGCGGGCGCAGCAACCGGGACCGGCACGGTTGCAACGGCTGCCGCCACCTCCACCACAGTTACCACAGGCACCACAGGCATCGGTGCAACTTCTGCAGCGACGGATACGGGAACCTCGACTTGCGCCGTGACGGACTGCGTGGCGACGGCTTCAACCGGTGCTGCGATGACAGCGACCGACGCTACGGGCATGGGCACTTCCGGCATTGCGGGCGTCACAGGCATAGCAGCCATAGCCGGCGCTGCTGCGGCCATTGCCACGACGGGCATGGGCGCAGACATTTCCCCCAAGTTGCTATCCGACGGGGCTTCACCAGCGATTTCTTCACCCTCCATCATGCCGACACGCGGACGTGGCACAAACGGCGTGCGCGGATAGCGATAACGGCGCTCACCCCTCGGCTCTCTTGGTTCTCTCGGCTCACGGGGCTCACGCGCTTCACGGGATGGCGTGCCTTCCACGCCATCCGCAGTGACGGGGGCCGCAGCTTGTGCATCGCCATCCTGACGCTGACCTTCGGAACGATCTCCACGGCCACGGCCCCGGCGGCGGCGGCCCCGGCTTTCGCCGTTACCACTGCCCGCATTTTCGTTCGCAGGAACGGCGGCAACGATGCCTGCTGCCGTCGCCACTGCGGGTTGCGCTGTTGTTTCAGTTTCCGTATCGCGACGCGGCGCTTGCTGCGGACGCGGTTGCTGATTGCGTTCGCTCCGCTCGCCGCGCTCACTGCGGTTAGGGCGCTCACTGCGCTCCGCGCCATCGCGTTCACCGCGATTGCGATTGCGGCCACCACCCGAGCGATGCTCGTCGCGATCACGGCGCGGGCCTTGGCGCGAACGGTCACGGCGGCCTTCTTCGCGTTTTTCGCTGCTTGTCGTCGCGGCGGTTGCCGTCGTGGCAGCGGTCGCGGCGGTCATTGCCGCTGCTTCTACCGGCTTGTTACGGAACCAGCCGAAAATTTTGTTAATGATGGAGGGCTGCGCGGTTGCCTGCGGCGCAACGCTGACGGGTACTTGCGGCGCGGCAGCCGGGGCATCAACCGAAGGCGCAGGCAGACGTTCCGGCGGCAGGATGCCTTTGACGGCCGCTTCCTGGCGCGGTGCAGCGGCGTCGGCGGCGGAAGAGGACTTCTCCACGGCTTCCGGCGCTTTGACCATTTCGTAGCTGGGCGGCAGCGGTTCACTCTGATTCAGATCGTCGTGACGCAACCGCGTCATGCTGTAATTGGGCGTTTCCAGATTGATGTTTGGGATCAGCGTGACTGTGACCCGATGGCGCGTTTCGAGTTGCTGAATGTCGTGGCGCTTTTCATTCAGCAGGAACGTCGCCACGTCCACCGGTACCTGGGCATGCACGGCGGCGGTGCTTTCTTTCATCGATTCTTCCTGCAAAATGCGCAGGATGTGCAGCGCGGTGGATTCCGTGCCGCGAATATGGCCGGTGCCATGGCAACGCGGACACGCTTCGTGACTGGATTCCCCTAGCGACGGGCGCAGCCGTTGACGCGACAATTCCATCAGGCCGAAGCGCGAAATCTTGCCCAGTTGCACGCGCGCACGGTCATAGCGCAGCGAGTCGCGCAGTTTGTTTTCGACTTCGCGCTGGTTGCGCTGGTTTTCCATGTCGATAAAGTCGATCACCACCAGGCCGCCCAGGTCGCGCAGGCGCAACTGGCGCGCGACTTCTTCGGCGGCTTCAAGGTTGGTGCGAAAAGCGGTTTCTTCAATGTCGTGGCCGCGCGTGGCGCGCGCCGAGTTCACGTCCACCGACACCAGCGCTTCGGTGTGATCGATAACGATGGCACCGCCCGAGGGCAGGTTGACCGAGCGCGAATGCGCAGTCTCGATCTGGTGCTCGATCTGGAAGCGCGAAAATAACGGCACGTCGTCGCTGTAGTGTTTGACGAGGCTGACTTTGCCCGGCATGACCAGCGACATGAAGTGCTGCGCCTGCTCGTGAATATCGGCGGTATCGATGAGGATTTCGCCGATTTCGTCATGGAAGTAATCGCGGATGGCGCGCACTACCAGATTGCTTTCGAGATAGATCAGGAACGGCGCGGGGTTCAGGCGTTTTGGTTTGCCCGTGCTGCCTTCCTTGGGTTCCTCGAATTGGGCTGCGGAGGCACTGTCAATCGCTTCCCATAATTTAAGCAGGTAGTTCAAATCCCACTTCAGTTCTTCGCCTTCGCGCCCGATGGCGGCGGTGCGGGCAATGACGCTCATGCCGTTGGGGATTTCGAGGCTATCGATCACGTCGCGCAAATCGCTGCGGTCTTCGCCCTCGATGCGGCGCGAGACGCCACCGCCGCGCGGGTTGTTAGGCATCAGCACCAGATAACGGCCCGCCAGACTGATAAAGGTGGTGAGCGCCGCGCCTTTGGTGCCGCGCTCGTCTTTATCGACCTGCACAATGATTTCCTGGCCTTCGCGCAGGGCCTCTTTAATGGTGGCCTTGCCGACATCCACACCGGGCTTGAAGTAAGCGCGGGCGACTTCCTTGAACGGCAGGAAGCCGTGGCGTTCAGCGCCGTAATCGATAAAGGCGGCTTCGAGACTGGGCTCGACGCGGGTGATAATGCCCTTATAGATGTTGCTCTTTTTTTGCTCTTTGGATGAGGATTCGATGTCGAGATCAACCAACTTTTGACCATCGACTATGGCGACGCGCAGCTCCTCGGCTTGCGTCGCGTTAAACAACATTCTTTTCATCTTCTTCTCCCGCGCTCAATGTGCCACGGGATGGGCAAAGCCGCCGCCGCCACGCTCGCGCGCAGGGGCGATATTCAACTTCAGTCTGTAGCGGTATTAAACATACTGTGCAAGGCTGATTCGAAGTTTTTTTGGTTTTGCCTGTTGCGGACCCGCCTGACTATTCAGGCGTGTCCGTAATATTCAAACGGTGTCTTGAGCGCGTATTTCGACTACTATCGCTACTTCGTGGTGAGCGACATTAACCGGTATTTCCGGGCCTGCGGTTGCGTGGTTTTACACAGCAGGGCCGACTCTGGTAATTGGTAGCGGTGGTACGGGTGCGATCCTTGTTCGTCCGTTGGTTACAGGCCAAAAAAATCGCTTCGCACTGTGGAAGCTGGACGCTGAAACCCTGCGGCTTGAGTACTGACCACGCGATAACGACTTAAACAAATTAACGCTTGGCTTCCTTCAAGTCCGCATCAAACACGGGGGGAACCCGGATGCTGCACTGTGAAATAGTATAATCAAATGAAGCAGTTAAGTAAAGAAACTGTAAACTGGCTGGAAGTCGGCGCCGAAGAATCCGGGCAGCGCATCGACAACTACTTGATACGATGGCTTAAAGGGGTGCCTAAGAGCCACGTTTACCGCATTTTGCGCAGCGGCGAGGTGCGGGTCAACAAGGGCCGCATTGGGCCGGACTACCGGATTCAGGACGGCGACCGGGTGCGCGTCCCTCCCATTCGTGTCGCGGAACGCGATGCGCCGCAACTGCCCAAGTCTGGCCCCCGCGTCGAATTCGACATTCTGTACGAGGACGCGGCGATGCTGGTTATCAACAAACCTTCTGGATTCGCCGTGCATGGCGGCAGCGGTATTAGCTTGGGCGCTATTGAACAACTGCGCGCGATGCGACCGGACGCAAAATTCCTGGAGCTGGTGCATCGGCTCGATCGCGATACCTCGGGCGTGCTGATGTTCGCCAAAAAACGCTCGGCGCTGGTGGCGTTGCACGAGCAATTGCGTGAAGGACGCGTGAAAAAAATCTATCTGGCGCTGGTCAGCGGCCACTGGCGCGACGCCAAACGTGCAGTCAAAGCGCCGCTGCAAAAACATCTGCTGGCCAACGGCGAACGGCGGGTGTCGGTTAACGAAGAAGAAGGTCAGGTGGCGCATACGATATTTCGTTTGCGCAAGGCGTGGCCGAATGCAACGCCGCCGTTCAGTCTGCTCGAAGCCGAACTTAAGACCGGGCGCACGCATCAGATACGCGTGCATCTCACCCATCTCGGATTCCCGATTGCCGGTGATGATAAATACGGCGATTTTCCATTGAATAAAACCCTTAAAAAACAAATACTTAAACGAATGTTCCTGCACGCATCCAAAACCGGCATTACACACCCGGACAGCGGCAAGCCGATGCACTTCGAAGCGCCGTTGCCCGCCGAGCTGGAAGCCACGCTTACTTACCTGAACACGCATCTGAACGCCCAAGTGAATAAGAACCATGCCGAAACAATTTGATTTGCTGGTGTTCGACTGGGACGGCACGTTGATGGATTCCGCCGCGGCAATCACTGCCTCGCTGCGCGACGCCTGCGCCGATATGGAACAACCGGTACCCAGCGAAGAGCGCGCCCGCTACGTGATCGGGCTGGGGCTCACCGACGCCTTGAAATACCTGCTGCCCGAATTGCCGCCGGTAGCCTATCCCGCGCTGCTGGAGAGATATCGCTATCACTTTCAGCGGCAGGATCGCGGCACCACCTTGTTTGCCGGTGCGGCGGAAACGTTGCGCGCACTGCACGACACCGGTTTCATGCTGGCCGTTGCGACGGGCAAAAGCCGTCGCGGACTGGATCGTGCGCTGGAAGAAACCGCACTGACGCCGCTGTTTCACGCCACGCGTTGCGCCGATGAAGGTTTTTCCAAACCGCATCCAGGCATGCTGTTGTGGCTGCTCGATGAGCTCAACGTACCGCGCGAACGGGCGGTGATGATCGGCGACACCTCGCACGACATGGAAATGGCGGTGGCCGCCGAAGTGGCGCGGCTGGGCGTGGCGTATGGCGCGCATCCCCGCGAGAACCTGCTGAAACATGATCCGGTCGCTTGTCTGAGTACCTTTGGTGAACTTTCCGCATGGCTGACGACGCACGCGTAATTTGCGAGAGCGGCGCGCTGGCGGATGCGGGCACGGGCGTGCGCTTCAAGGTGCAGAGCCCGCTGGGCGAAGAACCGGCGTTCGTGGTGCGCTTTCGCGGCAAGGTTTACGCCTATATCAACCGCTGCGAACACGTGCCGGTGGAACTGGACTGGATCGACGGTGAGTTTTTCGATTATTCCAAGCTATACTTGATATGTACCGTGCATGGCGCGGCATACCTCCCGGAAAGTGGTCTGTGTGTGCAAGGCCCGTGTCCGGGTAAACGGCTTCAACCCGTGCCTGTCGAAGAACGCGACGGGCGGGTTCTCTTGGTGAAGGAAACACACTATGTCTGAAAACAATTCCAGCGGCTGGGAACGCGCTGTACTTGAAAAAGTAGCGCTTGCCGCCGTGACGGAGCAACGCCGCGCGCGCCGCTGGGGAATCTTTTTTAAATTTTTGATTTTTGCCTATTTGTTTATTGTGCTGATTATCGCCATGGGCTGGATGGGCAAAAAAGACGGCATGCACGACAAGCACACGGCACTGGTCGAATTAAACGGTGTCATCGCGCCGGGATCGCCGGCGAGTGCGGATGCGATCATGCAAGGGCTCAGTGATGCGTTCAAGGACAAGCGCACGCAAGGCGTTATTCTGCGTATCAACAGCCCTGGCGGCAGCCCGGTGCAGTCGGGTTACATTAACGATGAAATCAAACGGCTGCGCGCCAAATATCCGGAAATTCCCCTGTACGCGGTGGTGGAAGACGTGTGCGCATCGGGCGGCTACTACGTGGCCGTGGCTGCGGATCGAATTTACGTCAACAAGGCAAGCATGATTGGTTCCATTGGCGTGCTGATGAATGGATTCGGTTTTACCGGCACGATGGAAAAGCTCGGCGTCGAACGGCGGCTGCTGGCGGCGGGAGAAAACAAAGGATTTCTCGATCCGTTCTCGCCGCTCCCCGACACGCAAAAAGAATACGCGCAAAAAATGCTCGGTGAAATCCACGATCAATTCATCGATGTGGTGCGCAAAGGCCGCGGCAAGCGGCTCAAAGAAACCCCTGACATGTTTTCCGGACTGGTGTGGGTGGGGCAAAAAAGCATTGAGCTCGGCCTCGCCGATGCCATCGGCAGCATGGAGCAAGTCGCGCGCGATGTCGTCAAGGCCGAGGATATCGTTGACTTTACGCCGCGCGAAAATGTGGCGGAACGCTTTGCCAAACGATTCGGCGCCGCTACCGCAGAGTCCCTCGTCCGTCTGGGTGGCGCGGGTATGCTGACTATTCGCTAAGACTAAATCACCTCGACTTGCTCGCGCTGGAGCATGCTGACCAGCGTCATCAGCGGCAGCCCGATCAACGCCGTCGGGTCGTCGCTTTCGATCTTGTGAACCAGTGCTACACCGAGGCTCTCTATTTTTGCGCTGCCGGCGCAATCGTAAGGTTGTTCGAGTTGCAGATAGTTTTCGATCTGCGCCTCACTGAGATCGCGAAATTGCACCATGGAGGGAACGTTTTCAATCTGATGCCGGCCCGACGCGGCGTCCAGCAAACAGAGCGCGGTATGAAAAATAACCGATTTGCCGCGCATGGCGCGCAGTTGTAAAACAGCGTTTGCGTGATCGCCGGGTTTACCCAACGCCCGGCCATCGAGATCAGCCACCTGATCCGAACCGATAATCAGCGCCTGTGTGGGGAGCGGATGCATCGCCGCCACCGCACGCGCTTTCGCCAACGCCAACCGCATTGCGGTATCGCGGGGCCGTTCGCCGGGTTGAGCGCGTTCGTCCACCTCCGGGCTGCACGTGGTGAACGGGACACGCAAGCGCTCCAGCAAGGCGCGGCGGTAAATCGACGAGGAAGCGAGTATCAGTGGGCGAGTGTTCATAAATCAACGGGTTAGCGCGCCATAGTTGCACCATAGCCGCATGCTAAGTCTTTGCTTCTTATCGATTTTTTGTATATAGACTTTGACAAAAGCACGGGAAAATATTATTATTTCATGTTTAGGTGCGTTGCGGCGGCGGGCAGTGTGGATGAAAGAAGATGGCAGCGGGCAGTGTGGACGAAAGAAGATGCTAGTGGATAGTCTGAAATTTGCGCGCGAGAAGCAAGTCGCGAGCGGCGCGTTGCCGGTGGCCGGTTTTGAGCGGCTGCGTGATAGCTTATTTGATGTGCCGCCGGATAGTGGTGCCGGTAAACTCTTTTATGAAGTCAAAGGCGGCGCCGATGCGCGGGACAATCCGGTGCTGCGGTTGAAGGTCTCGGGACGACTTCCGTTGCAGTGCCAGCGTTGTTTGAAAGTGCTGGATTATGCGTTGGCCATCGACACGACGTTGCGGCTGGTGGCGGAAGCAGCGCTCGAGGCCGAGATTAGCGATGATCCGGAAGAGCCGGATTGCGTTGCGGCCAGCGCAGCGTTCGATCTGGTGGCGTTGATTGAAGACGAGGTACTGCTGGCGTTGCCTGCATACCCAAGGCATGAGGAAAGCGAAAGCAGTTGTGTGGGTTCAGAAGCGGGCGCAGGCACGAAAAGAGATTCGGCATTCAGCGTGCTGAGTAAATTGGGCACACTGAAGCAATAAGTACAGTGAAACAAAAAAGTATTTAAATCGAAGGAGTTATACCATGGCAGTTCAGCAGAACAAAAAATCACCGTCCAAACGCGGCATGCACCGCGCTCACCAGGCATTGACCGTGGCGCCGCTCGCGCTTGAGCCGACCACGGGCGAAGTGCATCTGCGCCATCACATCAGCCCTAATGGTTTTTACCGGGGCAAGAAAGTCATCAAGACCAAGGGCGAGTAATCGTCCGCGCACTTGACTTGTATCAGGTCGCCGGGTCATGCTGGGTCACCACTGACCACGCAACACCCTACAGACCGGCTGCATGGCGTAACCGATGATCGATCACGTGCGCGACAAATTCAGATGCGGGTAACCGTAGCTGTTGACTGCATGGGGGGCGATCACGGCCCGTCCGTTACCGTGCCGGCATCGCTGGCACTGCTGCGTGAAGACCCCGATGCAGGCGTGATTCTTGTCGGCTTATCAGCCGATATCGACACCCAACTCAAGCACGACAAAACGGCGTTCGGTGATCGCCTGATGGTTCGTCACGCCTCGGAAGTGGTCGGCATGGATGAGCCGCCGGCGCTTGCCATGCGCGGCAAAAAAGACTCGTCGATGCGGGTGGCGATTGATCTGGTGAAATCCGGCGAAGCGCAGGCGGCAGTCAGCGCAGGCAACACCGGCGCACTGATGGCTATCTCACGTTACGTGTTAAAGACGCTGCCGGGCATCGACCGTCCGGCCATTGCCTCCATCATGCCCTCGCAAAAGGGGCGGGTGTACGTGCTTGATCTTGGCGCAAACGTCGATTGCACCGCCGAGCATCTGTTGCAATTCGGCATCATGGGTTCCGAACTGGTGGCCTGTGTCGAGCACAAAGTCAGTCCGACCGTGGGGCTGCTCAACATTGGCGAAGAAGACATCAAGGGCAACGAAATCGTTAAGCAAGCCGCCGAATTGCTGCGTGCAAGCGGCCTGAATTTCTATGGCAACGTCGAAGGCAACGACATATTCAAAGGCACCACCGATGTGGTGGTGTGCGATGGTTTTGTGGGCAACGTAGCGCTCAAATCCGCCGAGGGATTGGCGCACCTGATACGCACGATTATGCGCGAGGAATTCGAACGCAACATCTTCACTAAACTCGCCGGGCTTGCGGCCATGCCCGTGCTCAACGCGTTCAAGCGGCGTGTCGATCATCGCGGCTACAATGGCGCCAGCCTGCTGGGCTTGCGCGGTATTGTGTTGAAGAGTCACGGCTCCGCCGATGCGTATTCGTTTGAATGCGCGTTAACACGCGGGACTGAAGAAGTTCGCACAGGCATGCTGGCGCATATCACCGAGCGTATGTCGCACATACACGAAAGCAACGGAAAAGCCGCGTGACCTTCCATTCCAGAATCGTCGGTACCGGCAGCTATCTGCCGGCAAATATACTCACCAATAAAGATCTCGAGACCAGTGTCGAGACCAGCGACGAATGGATCTTCAGCCGTACCGGCATACGCCAGCGCCATATCGCGGCAGGCGATGAATTCGCCAGCGATCTCGCCTTGGTCGCCAGCCGTCGTGCGCTGGAAGCGGCCGGGGTTGCCGCCGGCGATTTGAGCCTGATTATTGTTGCCACCACCACGCCGGACATGGTGTTTCCGAGCACGGCGTGTATTCTGCAAGCCAAGCTCGGCGCCAAAAATTGTCCGGCGTTTGACTTGCAGGCGGTATGCAGCGGCTTTGTATACGCGCTGGCAACCGCCGATCAATTCATGCGCTCCGGGCAATATCAAAATATTCTGGTGGTCGGCGCCGAAGTGTATTCGCGCATTCTCGACTGGGAAGATCGCACGACCTGCGTATTGTTTGGCGACGGCGCGGGTGCCGTGGTGCTTCAGCGCAGCGACACGCCGGGTATATTGTCATCGCATCTGCATGCGGATGGCAGCCACGCTGGCATTTTGTCGGTGCCGGGCAGCGTCAGCGGCGGCAAAGTGAGCGGGCGTCCGTTGTTGCAAATGGAAGGCAACGCCGTGTTCAAGTTTGCGGTGCGCGTGCTGGGCGAGGTCGCCGAAGAAGCGCTGGCGTTCAATCATCTTGAAAAGTCTGCTCTCGACTGGCTGATACCGCATCAGGCAAATATCCGTATCATTCAGGCTACCGCGAAAAAACTCGGCCTGCCGTTGGAAAAAGTAATTACCACCGTCGATCGTCATGCCAATACCTCGGCGGCTTCGGTGCCGCTGGCGCTGGATGTCGCGGTGCGCGATGGTCGTATCCGCGCAGGTCAGTTGGTGATGCTGGAAGGTGTAGGCGGCGGATTTACCTGGGGCGCGGTTTTGGTCCGCATGTAACTATTTGTTTTTATTGAATAAATAATGACTCTCGCACTGGTGTTTCCCGGACAAGGCTCACAAACCGTGGGCATGATGCAGGCATTTGCCGATTCAAAAGTGGTCACGGATGCCTTTGCCGAAGCTTCTGATGCGCTCGGTCAGGATTTATGGAAGCTGGTGGCCGAAGGCCCTGCGGCTCAACTGAGCGCCACCGTCAATACGCAGCCCGTAATGCTGACCGCCGGTGTCGCCGTGTATCGTGCGTGGCAGGCTGCGGGAGGCCCGGCGCCGGCGTGGGTCGCGGGTCACAGCCTGGGGGAATACACCGCGCTGGTCGCCGCCGGTGTGATCGCGTTCAAAGATGCTGTACCGCTGGTACGGTTTCGCGCGCAGGCCATGCAGGAAGCCGTGCCTGTTGGTACCGGCGCGATGGCCGCGATATTGGGCCTGGACGATGACGCCGTGCGCGCGGCCTGTGCCGAGGCGAGTCAGGCAGGCGTGGCAGAGGTGGTGGAAGCCGTCAACTTCAACGCGCCGAACCAGGTGGTCATTGCCGGCGACATAGCAGCGGTAGAACGGGGCGCGGCGGCGTGCAAGGCACGGGGCGCCAAGCGCGCGCTGATGCTGCCGGTGAGTGCACCGTTTCATTCGTCGCTGCTCAAACCCGCCGCCGAACGGCTGGCGGAATACCTGAAGAACGTTACTTTCAACGTGCCGGTTATTCCGGTGGTCAATAACGTGGATGTTGCTGTGGTAAACGATCCTGTCGCCATCAAAGCGGCACTGGCTCGGCAAGCCTGCAACCCTGTGCGCTGGGTGGAAGTCATCAAACACCTCGCTGGCGCGGGTGTGACGCACGTCGCGGAATGCGGTCCCGGCAAGGTGCTGGCAGGCCTGACCCCGCGTATCGACAAAAATCTTCAAGGCTTTGCGCTCACCGACCCTGCGTCGCTGGCGCTGGCACTGGATGCGCTGAAATGACCATCCTCGCTGGCAAAATCGCGTTAGTTACAGGCGCCTCGCGCGGCATCGGCCGCGCTATTGCGATTGAACTGGGCACGGCGGGCGCCACCGTTGTCGGCACGGCAACCTCGCAGGCCGGCGCGGATGCCATTTCGCAGGTGTTCGCTGAAGCCCGTATCCAGGGCACGGGTATCGCGCTCAACGTCAACGATGCCACGCAAGTCGACGCGGCGCTGACCGACATCAGCACGCGTTTCGGCGATGTCGCCATTCTCGTCAACAACGCCGGTGTCACGCGTGACAATCTGCTGCTACGCATGAAAGACGCTGAGTGGGATGACATCCTCGACACCAATCTCAAGTCGGTCTACCGGCTATCCAAGGCTGTCCTGCGTGGCATGATGAAGGCGCGCGCCGGACGCATTATCAATATCGGCTCGGTCGTGGGCTCCACGGGCAACGCAGGGCAAGCCAACTATGCGGCGGCCAAAGCCGGAATGATCGGTTTTTCCAAGTCGCTGGCACGTGAAATCGGCAGCCGAAACATCACGGTGAATTGTGTCGCTCCGGGATTCATCGACACCGACATGACGCGCGCGCTGACCGCAGATCAGCGTAGCGGATTGATCGGGCAGATTCCGCTGGGGCGGCTGGGCGAGGCAGCCGATGTGGCAGCCGCAGTGTTGTTTCTGGCTTCACCGGGGGCGAGCTATATTACGGGGGCCACCCTGCACGTGAATGGCGGCATGTACATGGAGTAGAAATAGATAAGTGTTTGTTTTTGTGATGATTTTTGATCTTCAAATGATGGTAAAATGCGCGCCTTGGTTGACTTGCCGGATGGTTTAACGGTTTAACCGGCAGGCTAGGAAAGCAAACTAATAGAAAAGGGGAATGCAATGGAAAATGTCGAGCCACGCGTCAAAAAGATTGTTGCCGAACAACTTGGCGTCAATGGAGCTGACGTCAAGAACGAGTCGTCGTTCGTAAATGATCTGGGCGCTGATTCGCTCGATACCGTGGAGTTGGTGATGGCTCTCGAGGAAGAATTCGAGACCGAAATCCCGGACGAGGACGCCGAAAAAATCACTACCGTTCAACAGGCTATCGACTACGTAACGTCGCACTCTAAGGCCTAAAAGCCATTCTGGCCATTCTGATTACGCTCGGCGCGCCACGGCAGTCACCACTGCCGCCGCCGGAGTACCTCAGCCGCGTCAGCCACCTCCGCCGCAACACTCGTTTGCAGCCTACCCAACGCTAAATCATGCCTCGTTCCTCAACGCGCAGAGTTGTCGTCACGGGGCTGGGCATCGTTTCGCCCGTTGGCATAGGCATTGCGGAGGCTTGGGGCAATATCACCGCAGGCAAATCGGGTATCGCCCGTATCACGCACTTCGACCCCGCGATTTATACTTCGCACATCGCGGGCGAAGTCAAAAACTTCGATGTCTCCCGCTGGTTGAACGCCAAGGAAGCGCGGCGTTTCGACGCCTTCATCCATTACGGTCTGGTCGCGGGCATCGAGGCGATGAAAGATTCCGGGCTGGATCTGGAGCATGAAAACCGCGAGATGGTCGGCGTGTGCATCGGTTCCGGCATCGGCGGCTTACCGCTGATCGAAGACACGCACAATGCCATGCTGGCCGGCGGCCCGCGCAAGATCACGCCGTTTTTTGTACCCGGCTCAATCATTAACATGATTTCCGGTCAGCTCTCCATCATGCACGGCCTGCAAGGGCCGAATCTCGCGGTGGTCACGGCATGCACGACCGCCAATCACAGCATCGGCGAAGCAGGGCGTCTGATCGAGTACGGCGACGCTGACGTGATGATCGCCGGCGGCGCGGAGGCATGCATATCACAACTGGGCGTAGGCGGATTTTGTGCCGCGCGCGCCGTGTCCAGCCGCAATGACGATCCGCAAGGCGCCAGCCGTCCATGGGACAAAGATCGCGACGGTTTTGTCATTGGCGAAGGCGCCGGCGTAGTGGTACTCGAAGAATACGAACACGCCAAGGCACGCGGCGCGCGCATCTATTGCGAACTCGCGGGATACGGCATGAGCGCGGATGCACATCACATTACCGCGCCCGCCGAAGACGGCGCTGGCGCGATGCGCTGCATGGCGAACACGCTGCGCAACGCCGGGCTTAATCTCGATCAAGTCGATTACATCAATGCCCACGGCACCTCGACGCCACTGGGTGACGTGGCCGAAACCGGTGCGGTCAAACGCTGTTTCGGCGCACATGCAAAAAAAGTCGCTATCAGCTCCACTAAATCCATGACCGGGCATCTGCTGGGCGCCGCGGGCGGCATCGAGGCAGTGTTTTCGGTGCTGGCGATACGCGATCAGGTGGCGCCGCCGACGATCAATCTTCAAAATCCCGATCCGTTGTGCGATCTGGATTACGTGCCCAACACCGCGCGCCAAATGAAAATCGATGTGGCGTTGTCGAATTCGTTCGGCTTTGGCGGCACCAACGGCAGCCTCGTGTTCCGCAAGCTCTAACCGCAACGCGGCTGCCTCCCTTTCCGCAAGCACCGCCTTCTTTCCGGCCATGGCCATGATGCTAGTCAACGGCGCGCCGGATGAATCCCTGCCGGTAACAGACCGCGGCCTCGCCTATGGTGACGGCGTGTTCCGCACGCTGCGCGCTGTGGACGGACAGCCGCTGCACTGGGCGCGCCACTACAACAAACTCACCAGCGATTGCGCCGCATTGCGTCTACCCTGCCCAGGCGACGCCGAACTATTGGCCGAGGTGCGCACGACCGCCGCTGGCCATCCGCATGCCTCCGTAAAAATCATGGTGACGCGCGGCAGCGGCGCAAGAGGCTACGCGCCGCCGCAACCGTGCGTTCCAACGCGTATCGTCATCGCCGAGTCACGCGCGCTGCCGCCGCAAAACACGCGCGGCATAACGGCACATCTATGCTGCCTGCGACTCGCGCCTCAACCGGCGCTGGCGGGCATCAAGCATTTGAATCGCCTCGAAAATGTGCTGGCGCGCGCGGAGTGGAGCGACCCTGCCATTGCCGAAGGTGTGTTGCTCGATCAGCAGAATTTCGCCATCGGCGGCACCATGAGCAATCTGTTTATCGTGGAGGCGGGTGCGCTGATTACGCCCGATCTGTCGCGCTGCGGCGTGTCCGGCGTCACACGCGGGCGGGTAATCGCTCTCGCGCAAAAAGCGGGGCTGACGTGCCGCGTTGAACCTCTGCCGCTGCAACGCGTGCTCGACGCCAGCGAAGTGTTTCTGGTGAATAGCCTGATCGGACTATGGCCCGTTGCGCGGCTGGCGGATCACATCTGGATGCCCGGCGCGCTCACGCCGCAGGTGACCCAGTGGCTGGATGCTGAAGATGCTTCGCGCATTTAAGTGGCTGTTAATCCTGCTATTTTTTGCAACGGCAGTAGCCGCTGGCGGACTGTATTATTATGAAAAACAAGCGCTAACATTCGCGCCTGCGCCAGCGACCTTTGACTTGAAATCCGGCAGCAGCCTGCGCACCGTGTCACGCGATTTATCGGCAGCGGGCGTCATCGGTGAGCCGCTGCTGTTTGAGATTATCGGACGCTTGCGCGGTAACGCGTCCCATATCAAAGCCGGCAACTACGAATTTGAATCGCCGACCACGCCGCTTAAAATCCTGCAAAAAATCACCCTTGGCGACGCCACCCAAGTAGCGGTGCGCTTCATCGACGGTTGGACGTTCAAACAAATGCGCGACGCGCTCGACGCCCATGACTCGATCAAGCACGATACGCAAGACATGAGCAGCGAGGCCATCGCACGCAAGCTCGGCATTCCCGATGCGATGCCCGAAGGCTGGTTCTTCCCCGAGTCGTACCATTTCAGCCGCGGCGCCAGTGATCTCGCTATCCTGCGCCGCGCACACCGCTTGATGCAAACGCATCTGAACGCGCAATGGGCAAAGCGCGCTGCCAAACATCCGCTGGCAACGCCGTATGAGGCGTTGATACTCGCCTCCATCGTGGAAAAAGAAACCGGCAAAGCCAGCGACCGCGCCATGGTGGCCTCGGTATTCGTTAACCGGCTGCGCATCAACATGCGGCTGCAAACGGATCCGACGGTGATTTACGGCATGGGCGACGCGTTCAACGGCAATCTGCGGCGGCGCGACTTGCAGACCGACACACCGTGGAACACCTACACCCGCGGCGGCTTGCCGCCCACGCCCATCGCCATGCCGGGAATGGCGGCGATACAGGCAACGCTTAACCCGGCACAGAGCAAAATGCTGTATTTTGTAGCGCGCGGCGACGGTAGCTCGCAGTTTTCAAGCACCCTGGACGAGCACAACGCCGCTGTGAATAAATACATACGCTCACCACAGCGCACCGGAACGAAATGAACCGCGGCAAATTCATCACACTCGAAGGCATGGACGGGGCAGGCAAGAGCACACACTTGTCGTGGCTGCCCGCGTTCCTCGAAGCGCGCGGCGTGAAAGTGTGCCTCACGCGCGAGCCGGGCGGCACGCCGTTAGGCGAAAAGCTGCGCGAACTGATGCTCGACAAAAACCAGAAGCTGCATCCCGAAACCGAAGGCCTGCTGATGTTCGCGGCGCGGCGCGAGCATCTGGATAAAGTCATCCTGCCCGCCTTGAATGCCGGTACTTGGGTGGTCTGCGACCGCTTTACCGATGCCACCTTTGCCTACCAATCCGGCGGCAGTGGGCTGGCATGGGAGCGCATCGAAGCGCTCGAAACCTGGGTGCAGGGAACCCTGCAACCCGATCTGACACTGTACTTCGACGTGACATCCGCGATTGGAAAATCACGTGCCAGCGCGGTGCGTGCGCCCGACCGTTTTGAGCAGGAAGATGGTCTATTTTTCGACCGGGTGCGCGAGGGCTACCTGCGGCGTGCACGGGAGCACCCTGCGCGAATGCCCATAGTCGATGGAACGGCCACCTTCGCCGAAGTTAAACAAGTAGTCGAGAAATATATTTTAAGTATATGTTTTAAATGAACTATTACTCATGGCATACTGAGGTTTTTCAGCAGCTTTCACAACGTGTCCAGTCGTTGCAGCGGCTGCCGCACGCCCTGCTGCTTAAGGGCGCAGCCGGTATCGGAAAGCGCGCATTCGCCGGCGCGCTGGCGCAAGGGCTGCTATGCGAGAAGCCCGTGCATCCGCTGCAAGCCTGCGGCGCCTGCGAGGCCTGTCACTGGTTCGATACCGGCAACCATCCCGATTTCCGCCTGTTGCAGCCTGAGTCGGCCGAGGCGGGCAACGATGCTGAACTCGGCGACAAAGACAAAGACAAAAAGAAAAAACGCGATATTTCCGTCGCTCAGGTGCGTGCGCTCGGTGACTTCATTCACATCAGCGCCCACCGCAGCGGCGCAAAAGTGGTGTTGATTCAGCCCGCCGAGGCAATGAACGTCAATGCCGCCAATGCCCTGTTGAAAAGTCTCGAAGAACCGCCCCCGGAAACCTATTTTCTGCTGGTGTCCGACCGCCCGCATCTGTTGCCGGCGACTATCCGCAGCCGTTGCCAGCAACTGGCGCTGAATCCGCCTACGGTGCCGCAAGCCGCAGCCTGGCTTAAACTAAACGGCGCGACGCACCCCGAACTCGCCCTGGCGCAAGCCGGTGGCGCGCCGCTACTGGCGGCTGAGCTGGACACCGATGAGTATTGGACCAGCCGCAAACAGTTTCTGGACGGCCTGGCTTCGCGCGCCTTCGATCCGCTGGCGCTGGCCGAAAAATTTGCAACGCAGCCGATACCACAGCTCATCAACTGGCTGCAGCG
>JAYVQD010000441.1:0-4655 GCA_043777275.1 Nitrosomonadales bacterium | reverse complement strand
CGGCGAAATCACCGGTGAGCCGGTGCGGCGCGGCGATGGCCAGCACGCGCACGCGGCCTTCTTTCAGCGGCGCGGCGAAGCTCGAATGCGGGTTGGCGATCACGTCGATGTGCCCGCCGTAGAGTGCGGCGAAACTCTGCGACACGCCCTGAAACACCACTGCGCGCAATTTTTTTGGGTCGCCGCCCGCGCCTTTGGCGGCGAGTGCAAGCGCGATGTGGCCGGAGCCGCCGAACGCCGTGCCGACGGCGACGCTGATCGATGACGAATCGGATTTCAATTTGGCAAGCAGGTCTTTCGCGCTGCGCAATGGCGAATCCGCGCGCACGGCGACGGCGGTGACTTCACTGAAAATCTGCGACGCGCAGGTGAAGTCGTTGAGACTCAACGTGCTGGCGCCGGTGATGTAATTGCTGATGAGGTTGCCGATCAGCAGCGTGAGATGGTGGCCGTCGGCCGGCTGCTGCGTGAGATAGGTCCAGCCCACCGTGCCGCCACCACCGGGTTTGTTGATGACCGCCGTGGTGACATCGACAAATTTCTTTTCCTGCAACAGACGCTCCACCGCGCGCAATACGCCGTCGGAGGCAGCCCCGGCGGCCGAGCCGGAAACCAGTTCAACGTGTTTTGCGGGCTTCCACTGCTGCGCCTGCGCCATGCCGGTGAGCATCAACGCGGCGCAAAGCAGGGCAAACCAGCGCATGTTTATTTGCCGCTCGCTTTGCCCTGCAAGATTACCGCGCCTTCCTGCACCGGCATGTCGTGCGCGAGCAGGGTCATCGCCACCATGCCGTAGTAGCCCATCAGGCACGCGAGTTCGACGATGGCGGGGATGCCGAAAATGGCTTTCGCGCGGTTGTAGGTTTTGTCGCTGATGGCGTGGTTACGAAACAGCTCGACCCCGTAATCGTAGATCGCTTCTTCTTCGGGTTTGTCAAATTTCGGACGCTCGTTGCGCGCCATCGCATCGACAATGCTTTGCGCGAGGCCCGCATCGGTGGCGATTTTTTTGTGCGCGTTGAACACGTAATCACAATCCCAGCAACGCGCGGTGATGATGATGGCGAACTCCGATTGGTGCAGCGGAAAGCAACTGTTCAAGCGCAGTTTTTCGCCTAGCGGATGCCACACTTCGGTGACTTCCGGCGCGTGCAGTGACAAACGATACGGCCCCGGTATGCGTCCGCCGCGGCGGCCCAGAATGCCATCGACCACGCGGCGCTGCACGGGGCTAAATTCACTTTGTTCATTAAAAATGGGAATGCGCGCCATGGGAAGCTCCTTGAAGGATGAAAGGGGTGCGTTTACGGTAAGGGATTCTTGCCGTGTGTGTCAAACGAGTGCGGTGCCCTGCTAGAATGATCGCGTCCAACCTTTCGAGGGGATTGTGATGGCGACCAAGGCGAAGGGCAGCGCGCTGCTGGCGGCGTTGTTGCTGACCGTAATGGGGCAGGCGTGCGCGCAGAATTATCCGCTGAAAACCGTGCGTCTCATCGTGCCGTTCCCGCCCGGCGGCAGCACCGAAACGCTGGCGCGCATGCTGAGTGTGAAGCTGGCCGAAATGTGGGGCCAGCAAATCATTATCGATAATCGTCCGGGCGCGGGCGGCATCATCGGCACCGAGCTTGGCGCGAAAGCCGCGCCCGATGGCTACACGCTGCTGATGGGCTCCGGCGCGCCGCTGACCATTGTGCCGGGTTTTCCGGCCAAGCTGCCGTACGATTCACTGAAAGATTTTGCGCCGATCATCAACGCGGCGGCGGTGCCGAATGTGGTGGCGCTGCATCCGTCGGTGCCGGCGCGCAATATCAAGGAGTTGGTCGCGCTGGCGCGCGCGCGGCCCGATCAACTGACTTTTGCCTCCAACGGATCGGGCTCACCGGGGCATCTGGCGGGCGAGTTGCTGAAATCGATGACGAACACGCGCATCACGCACGTGCCGTACAAAGGCAGCGCACCGGCAACCATGGCGCTGGCGTCAGGCGAAACCTCGATGACCTTCACCACTACCACAGCGGTGCTGCCGCACGCCAAAGCAGGGCGCCTGAAAATCATCGCGGTGACCACGCTGCAACGCGTGCCGCAGTTTCCAGAGTATCCGACGGTGGCTGAATCCGGCTTGGCGGGTTACGAGGCGATCTCGTGGTTCGGGCTGGTGGCGCCTGCGGCAATCTCACCTGAGCTGGTGAAGAAAATCCACGCCGATGCGCTGCAAGTGCTCAACACCAGCGACATGAAGAGCCGCATCGCCGGCCTGGGCGCGACACCGATAGGCAACACGCCGGAGCAGTTTCGCGCGCAGATACGCGATGATCTGGCCAAGTGGGCGCGCATCATCAAGCAGTCGGGCGCGACGGCGGATTAAGGATAAATCCGCCGCGCCGTTGTTGCTTGACGTTCGTGCAGCGCATGGCCTATTCTGTGTGGCGATACAAAAATAATACCTTGTCGCTTGCGACCATCTATCAGAGGGAGTTCATCATGAAACGATTTTCCGCCGGCATCGCAGGGCTGTTTGTAGTCGTGTTCGGTTTTTTGGGCTGCGCCAGTGATGCGCCGCTGCCCTTTCGCCAGGAGCCTTGGGGTTACATGCCGATAGGTTCTGAAAAAGAACCGTGGGTTACGCTGATTGATGGCGAAAACGGTCTGGAAAACTTTAATCGCGTGGGTGACGTGAACTGGCTGGCGATGCGTGGATCGATTCAGGGCGATAGACTGAATAGCGGCAAGGGCGCAGGACATCTGGTGACGAAGAATTCCTACAAGGATTTCCAGAGCTACGCCGAATTCTGGGCCGATGAAGATGCCAACAGCGGCATATTTATGCGTGCGCAGGATCCCAAAAAAATCGGCGCCGACAATGCGTATGAGGTGAACATCTACGACAAGCGTCCCGGGCCGGAGTACGGCACGGGCGCCATCGTTAATTTCGCCAAGGTAAACCCGATGCCCAAAGCGGCCGGCAAGTGGAACACGTTTGTGATCACCGCCAACGGGCCGCGCCTGACGGTGGTGATGAATGGTGTGACCACCGCTGACATCGAAGACAAGTCGTTTGCCAGCGGCCCGTTTACGCTGCAATACGGCAGCGGCATTATCAAATGGCGCAAGGTGATGGTGCGCCCCTTGTAGTTTGAGTTTGCCGCCGCACACGGCGCGAACGATCCGGCATGCGGCCCAAGGATCTCCGTGATGGAACCTTGGGCTGTGGTGTTTATAGAAGATAGTTTTCAACCAACTCATAGGAGGAAATATCATGTTTCGTCACTTGTTTGTATTCGCCGGCATATTGACGCTGTTGACCGGCATAGCCCATGCGCAGCAGCCAGAGCGCCCGCCGCAGGCGACCACCAAGGTCGAAGGTACCGAGAACGTTTATATCTTTCGTAACGGCAATCATCAATCGATGTTCGTGGTCACCCCGGATGGCGTGATTGCCACCGATCCGGTTTCCTATGGCCGGCCCACCGGCGGGCAGACGTACCTGGATGCGATACGCAAAGTCACCGACAAGCCGGTCAAGTATGTGATTTACAGCCATCATCATTTTGACCATATCGCCGGCGGCAAAGTGTTCAAGGATGCCGGCGCAACCTTTATCGCGCATCGCCGCGCGAAAGAGCCGCTGGAAGCGCTGAAAGACCCGCACACGGTGTTGCCGGACGAAGCAGTGAGTGATCGCGGACGCACCATCCGCCTCGGCGGCACCACGCTGGAGTTGTCGTACCACGGGCTGAATCATTCCGACTCGACGCTGGTGATGCGCCTGCCGCGCGAAAAAATCATCTTCGTGGTTGACACCATTCCCGTCGGCACGGTGCCCGGACGCGGCATGATCGACATCCATCCGCTGGAGACCGAGACGTTCATGACGGAAGTGCTCAAGCTCGATTGGGAGCGGCTGATTCCCGGTCATCCGGGGCCGGGCGACCGGCTCGGCACCAAGAAAGATGTGGAAGACCAGCTCAAGCTGTTGCAAACGGCGTCGGCTGAAATCAAAAAACTCGCGCACGAAGGCAAGTGCTGGGAGCCGGCGGAGAAGGAATTCACCATGCCGGAATACGAAAAATGGCCGGGCTATGCGGCGGGCTTGCCGTTCATCGCGCGCCGTTACTGCGGGCTGTGGGGCCGTGGTACATGATGCACGTGACGAGCGCGATGAAATGGATAGACGTTAATGGTGTGAGCCTGCGCTACGAACTCAGTGGCGCAGGCGCGCAGACCGTGGTGCTGGTTCACGAGCTCGGCGGCTGTCTCGATAGCTGGGACGAGACGCTGCCCGCGTTTCAGCAGCACTTTCGCGTGCTGCGCTACGACCAGCGCGGCTTTGGCCAATCGGAGAAAGTCAGTGGTACCCTATATACGTATCAACTCGACGACATGGTGGCGGATATCGCCGCGCTGCTGGATGCGCTGGCGATTACCTCGCCGGTGCATGTGGTGGGTTCGGCGCTGGGCGCGGGCATCGCCGCCGCGTTTGCCGCGCGTAACCGGCAGCGCGTGGCGCGGCTGGTGGTGCAGAGTCTGGTCACGCGCTCCAATCCGGCCACGCGCCCGCACATGGTCGCGCGCGCCGCCGAGGTCGAGCGCACCGGCATGCGCGCGCAGGTGCAGGCGAGTCTGGATCGTTCATACCCCGAAACGCTGCGTCACGA
>JAYVQD010000440.1:0-4671 GCA_043777275.1 Nitrosomonadales bacterium | reverse complement strand
GCGCCTCGGCGTGGTACATCAGCCCCGGTCAGGGCAAGGCCGTCACCGCGCGTTCAACCATTTTGCAAAGCGGCCGCAATATTGCGGTGGTGCGCACGGAATTGTTTAATGCGGGACGCAAGTTGGTGCTGGAGGTGGTTTCTAATCACGCGGTGGGGGCGCGGAGCGGGGTGTAAACCAAAGAAAACCGCCCCGGCTATCCCGGCTGCGCCGTCAGCCGCACGCCCAGTGCGCGCGCGACTTTCAGTATGGTGTCAAAGCGAGGTTTCGCACCCGGCGCAAGCGCCTTGTAAAGACTCTCCCGCCCAAGTCCGGCATCTTTGGCCACCTGTGCCATGCCGCGCGCGCGCGCTACGTCACCCAGCGCCAGCAGCAGCAGATCGGGGTCGTCCGTTTCAAGCACGGCGGTCATGTATTCCGCGATGGCCGCGTCGTCGGTGAGATAACGGGCAGCGTCGAAGGGCAGCAGCTTTACTTTTGCTTTGGCTTTGCTCATGGTTCCAGCTCCAGTTGACTTGCGATGTGCCGTGCGCGTTTGATGTCACGTGCTTGCGTGGCCTTGTCGCCGCCCGCGAGCATGACAATCACGATGTTGCCTTGGCGCGTGAAATACAGCCGGTAGCCGGGGCCGGCATCAACCCGCATCTCCGAAACCTTGCCGCCGACGGACTTCCAGTCGCCGAGGTTACCCGCTTCGGCTTGACGCAATCGCGTAGCGATCCGGACCTGGGCGCGTTGATCTTTGACGCGATCAAGCCAATCCTGAAGTTCCTGCGTCAGTAAGACCGAGAACATAGGGGAATGTATCCATTTGGATACTTTTTGTCAAGCGCCGTCCGCAAACCCCAACTGCCGCCAAGCCTCGTAAACCACCACCGACACCGCATTTGATAGGTTCAAACTGCGCGCGGCGGTGCGCATCGGCAGCCGGATGCGTTGGTCCAATGGCAGCGCATCGATCAATATTTGCGGCAAGCCGCGGCTTTCGGGGCCGAAGACGAATACGTCGTTTTCGCGGTACGCGGGTTTGTCGTAGCGCTGTGAACCGCGCGTGGTGACTGCGAACAGCCGCCGTCCGGCCAAACGGGCGTGGCACGCGTCCCAGTCGTCATGCACGGTGACGTCGGCGAATTCGCGGTAATCCATACCGGCGCGCGCGAGGTGTTTGTCCGAGATTGAAAATCCGAGGGGTTTGACCAAGTGCAGGCGCGCGCCGGTGTTGACGGCGAGGCGCACGGCGTTGCCGGTGTTGGGCGGGATTTCCGGTTCGTAGAGGACGATATCAAACATCGCGTGTGCGCTTTTTGAATGAATCAGGCAGTGTGCGCGCGACGATCAAGCCGGTGACGCGCGCCGCACCTGCCTGCTTCAAGTTGCGCGCCAGTTCGTTGAGTGTAGCGCCGGTGGTCATTACGTCGTCCACCACCGCGACGTGAAAGCCTGCGAAATCTTCGTCGCACACGAATGCTTTGCGCACATTTTTTGCCCGCTCTTTCCACGGTAACGCCGCTTGCGGCGCGGTGTCGCGCACTTTGCGGCAGGCGCGCGGTAACAGGGGGATGGCGCAGAGCTTCGCTACGTGGCGCGCGATTTCCTGTGACTGATTAAAGCCGCGTTCGCGCAGCCGCGCATCCGCCAGCGGCATCGGGATGATGACGTCCGGACGCTGGCCGAGGCTGGCCGCAATCGCGCCGCCAAACAGCGGTGCAATCGCCAGCATGCCGCGGTACTTGAGCGCCTGCACCAGCGCATCGGCGGGAAAGGCGTAGGTGAATGGCGCGCACACGTGATCGTACGCAGGCGGATGCGTGAGGCAGGCACCGCAGCGGTCGCCAGAGGTGAGCGGTATGGCGCAGGTGTCGCACTGTTCGCGCGCCAGACGCGACAAGCGCGGCAAGTCGGCATCGCACGGCGCGCACAGCAACGCACCCGCGCTGGGGCCGGCGCAAAGCAGGCACGAGGGCGCGATCAGGCGGTGTACGAATTTCGTACAGCTAGCCAGAAAACCGGTTTGGGAATTTGACAACAAAGGGATCCTTGCGGATGATGCAAGTGTTTAAAAATATTGAGTTTTTTGCCGCCACGTCTGCTTTACGCGTGGCTTATTCCTTAACCGCACCGCGCACCGAGTTTCCGCCATGGATACCGCACATTCTTCTCCCGATACCACGAACGTCACGATCGCCGCCGCAACCCACTGGACAGTCGATCAAGTCGCGGTACTGTTTGACTTGCCGTTTAATGATCTCATTTATCGTGCGCAGACGGTGCATCGTGAGCATTTCGATGCCAACGCGGTGCAGCGCTCGACGCTGATCTCGATCAAAACCGGCGGTTGCCCGGAAGACTGCGGCTACTGTCCGCAGGCGGCGCGTTATCACACCGGCGTGGAAAACGAAGCGATGTTGTCGGTCGATCAGGTCGTCGCGGCGGCGCAGTGCGCCAAAGATAACGGCGCCACGCGTTTTTGCATGGGTGCGGCGTGGCGCGGCCCCAAGCAGCGCGATCTGGATAAGGTGGTGGACATGATTGCCGCTGTTCGTGAGCTGGGCATGGAAACCTGCGCCACGCTCGGCATGTTAAAAGACGGACAGGCTGAACAGTTGAAAACGGCGGGCCTCGATTACTACAATCACAACATCGACACCGCGCCGGAGTTTTACGGCGAGATCGTCACCACCCGCACGCAGCAGGATCGCATGGATACGCTGTCGCGCGTGCGTGAGGCGGGCATGCACGTGTGCAGCGGCGGCATTGTCGGCATGGGCGAAACGCGGCGCGCACGTGCGGCGCTGATTGTGCAATTGGCGAATATGAATCCGTACCCGGAGTCGGTACCGATCAATAATTTGGTGCAGGTGGAAGGCACGCCGCTGCATGGCACTGAGGCGCTTGATCTGCTGGAGTTCGTGCGCACGGTGGCGTGCGCGCGCATCACCATGCCGAAGGCCATGGTGCGTTTGTCGGCAGGGAGGCAGGAAATGCCCGAAGGCATACAGGCGCTGTGTTTTGTCGCGGGTGCGAACTCGATTTTTTACGGCGACAAGCTGCTGACCACCGGCAACCCGGAGGTGGCGCGCGATCAGGCGTTGTTTGCCAAATTGGGTTTGCATGCGATGGAAGCGAAGGTGTGATTGCGAATGAAGGGCGCAAACTCATGCCTTTCTCCGCACTCCACGATGAGCTGACGGCGCTTGACGAAAACGGTCTGCGCCGCTATCGCCGCACGCTGGATTCTGCCCAAAGCGCGCATGTCACTGCGGACGGCAAAAAAACCATCGCTTTTTGCAGTAACGATTATCTGGGCCTTGCCAATCATCCTGAATTGATCGCCGCCGCGCAAGCTGGCGCGGCGCAGTATGGTGTTGGCGCGGGCGCCTCGCATCTGGTGCTGGGCCACTCGCGCGCGCATCAGGAATTGGAACAACAATTGGCGGCGTTCGTGAACCTGCCGCGAGCGCTGCTGTTTTCGACCGGCTACATGGCGAATCTCGGCATCGTCACCGCGCTGTTAGGCCGCGACGATGCCGTGTTCGCCGACCGGCTGAATCACGCGTCGCTCAATGATGCGTGCCTGCTGTCGCGTGCGATATTCAAACGGTATGCGCACAATGATATTGAACAACTGGAACGCCTGCTCGCAGCAACCAAAGCCAAGCGCAAATTGATCGTGGCCGATGCGGTGTTCAGTATGGACGGTGATATGGCGCCGGTGCCGGCATTGCTCGCGCTGGCCGAGCGCTACGACGCATGGCTGCTGCTCGATGATGCGCATGGTTTTGGTGTGCTGGGTGCGAACGGGCGCGGCGTGCTGGAACATTTTGGCGTCACCGGTGTACGGTCCGCGCGCATTATTTACATGGCAACACTTGGCAAGGCGGCGGGCGTGTCCGGAGCGTTTGTCGCGGGTGACGAGACGATGATCGAAACGCTGATGCAGCGTGCGCGCACCTACATTTACACCACGGCGATGCCGCCGCTGCTGGCGTGTGCGGTGTCCAGGAGCCTTGAATTGATCGCGGCGGGCGCGCCTTTGCGTCAACAGTTGGGTGACAATATTATTCAATTAAAACAAATACTTACTGATGTATTACCAGCGAACTGGCGATGCTTGCCGTCGATCACTGCGATCCAGCCACTGGTGATTGGCGACAACCGCGCGGCGGTGGCCATGGCGGAAACGCTTGCTGCCCGCGGCATCCTCGTTCCCGCCATACGCCCGCCCACGGTCGCGCCAGGCACGGCGCGGCTGCGTATTTCGCTGTCGGCTGCGCATACGGCTGACGACGTGGGCGCCCTGTGTGATGCGCTCATCGACGCGGGCAAAGCGTGCCAATGAAAACAGGACAGCATGTGGTGCTGCTGCACGGCTGGGCCAGTCACCCGCAGGTGTTTCGCGGCCTTGCGCGCGCGCTGGAGAAGCATTGCCGCGTGCAGGTGATGGCGCTGCCCGGATACCACGAAACGGCAATTTGCACGCCGTACACGCTGGAGCGCATCGCGGATACCTTCGCCGCCGCCGCGCCTAAACAATGCAGCGTCGTTGGCTGGTCGCTGGGCGCACAGGTGGCGTTGACGTGGGCGCAACGCGCGCCGCGGCAGGTGCAGCGTCTCGCGCTGATCGGCGCGACACCGTGTTTTACGCAGCGCACGGGCGGGGCACAAGCGTGG
>JAYVQD010000439.1:0-4705 GCA_043777275.1 Nitrosomonadales bacterium | reverse complement strand
CTTCCCAGATCACGCGAAAGTCATCGCGCACCACCGGCACGGTGAGGTCAATGCCGGTGATTTCAGCGACGAACAGCGGATGCAACGGGTTCACACTTAAGTGAGTATTCAAGTGAGTGGCAAGTCGATTCCGAACAGCGGGCATGGGATTCTCCGGTGAATGCGCTACGCAGCCGCTTTTTCGCGCTGCGCCGGCCTGCCGGCGCGCGCCAGCAATGCCGCCGCGTTGCGGTGCAAAATCTGCTCGCGTGCGTCTGCGCTGATCTGTGCATCGGCAAGCGCCTTGCTGGTCCACTCGCAGCCGAATTCACTGCCGTCGGTACCGCACACAATGCGCTCGGCGCCGTACAAGCGCACGCCAGCTTCAATTGCGCCCGGCCCGAACGAATTGCAATCGACGTACACCCTGGCGCGGCGAAAGCGCGACGACGGCAACTCTTCTTTGGGCGTATCCAGCAGGCAGCGGTGATCCATGCGTTCGATTTCGTAGGGAATGTTGCCGCCGAGATTGTGAACCAGAATCGTTGCATCGGGGTACGGCGCGAGAAAATCGGTCAGGCACAGCGTCACCATCACCGATGACAGGCTGGCCTGCATGTCGAGCGTGCCGTTGCGGCGGCGCGCGTTGTCGGTGTCGCCGGCGACCTTGGGAAACGCATCGCCCGGCCGCGGGCCGTGATGAATGAACAGAATCGCGCGGTGACGGTTTGCCACCTCCAGCAGCGGGCGCATGCTCTCTGCGTCTTTTTGCGTGAGGAATCCGTTGCCGGGAATCTGGGTGCCGATCACGCCCGGCAGCGACAGCGCGCGCTCAAACTCGGCGGCGGCGGCAGACATATCGGCGAGCGGCAGCGCGGCAAACGCGGTGAATCGGCCTTCGTACTTCCGGCAAATCGCCGACAGCGCATCGTTGACCATGCGGCACAGCGGCAACGATACCTCGACCGGTTGCGATTCGATCCAGCAGAACGAACCCAGCAGCGACAACGCGCTGGTGGTGACGCCCTGACGATCCATTCTGGCGAGGTGAAATTGCACGTCGTCAAACGCCTTGGACAGCGGCTCTTCGCCCATGCGCGTCTTCAAAACTTCAACGCCCTCGGCGTTGCGCAGGATGCGCGGCTCACGCGTGCGTGCGCGCAGCGCGTCGATCAGTTCGGCGGGTTTCCAGTGGGCATGCATGTCGATCATGGTTCTCTCCTCGATTCGTCATCCAGCAGTGGTGTAACCTCCAGCCCCAGGCAGCGCTCGCCGGGCCACGGCGCCGGGCCATCTATCGTTCACGATTGACTGCCGACACCGGGCAATTTATTCCAACCGCCACGACGGCGCAAGCGCTTTGCCGCAGTGGCGGTTTACGAGCCAGCTTACGAGCCTTCGGCGGCGTCCGGGTTCCATTGGCCGCGGCGCATGCGGGTGATGGTGATATTGGCGAACACGCCTTTTTGCGTGAACGGGTCGCCGTCGGAAAACGCTTTGGCTTCGGCGCGGCTGTTCACGTTAAGCACGAACAGGCTGCCGATGGCGGTGGTGCCGTCGTCGTTTTGCGTGGCGCCGGCGAGCACCAGAATTTTTTTCTGGCTGCCCAGATAATCACGATGCGGCTGCAACACCGAATCACGAATCGCGGCGGTGTTCGGTTGGTCGGTGCATGAAACGATCCACAACATGTTGAATCTCCGTGAGTTAAATCATTGGGTGGGTAGCATCGGAATGGCGTCATCACGGACGTTACGTTGAACCCGCGCGTGGCTTGTGCGAATGATAGTGGATTCTTCAGCGCGCTTTGTGATATCTATGTAAGTATTTGTTTTTAAACAACATTTCGTATTGTGGCTACGTTGCAGTACGCAAACATTCCGGCCTCGCGCGGCGTGGGTAATAATGCGGATTCATCACGCTATTCCATCACTTCATCACCCTGAGGAGCACGCACATGAAAGCCGCCGCCAAAAAATCCAATGTCACTCGTCTGCACAGCGTGTCTAAAAGCAATGGCAAGCCGTCGCGCGGGCGCATGAGCAAAGCCGAATGGGAGGCGCGCGTTGAGCTCGCCGCCGCGTACCGGCTGTGTCACATGATGGGTTGGTCGGACATGCTGGGCACGCATATCTCGTGCCGCGTACCGGGCACCGACAATCAGTTTTTGATTAACCCGTACGGACTGCTGTTCGACGAAATCACCGCTTCGTCACTGATTAAATGCGATACCGACGGCAACAAACTGTCGGAGTCGCCGTATGAAATCAACTTCGCCGGCTTCTGCATCCACAGCGCGATTCACATGCACAGCCACGACGCGCACGCGGTGATGCACTGCCACACCCGCGACGGCGTGGGCGTGTCGTCGCAAAAACAAGGCTTGTTGCCGCTGACACAAATGGCGCTGGCGATGCCGTATCACGAAGTGCGCTATCACGACTACGAAGGCATCGCGCACGATCTCACCGAACGCGAGCGGCTGGTCAAAGACCTGGGCGACGGCACCATGATGATTTTGCGCAACCACGGCACGCTGACGATCGGCGCCACCGTCGGCGAAATGTTCGCGCGCATGGTTCGCGTCGAGCGCGCGTGCAAATTCCAGTTGGCGGCGATGAGCGGTGATGCCGAATTGAATCACCTGCCGAAAGAAGTCGTCGATCACACCATGCAGGTCGGCGCGGAGGTCAACACCAGCGGGCGTGCCGCCGGTGGCGCGCTGTTGTGGGCGGGGTTGTTGCGCAGACTGGATCGGTTGGATCCGGGCTATGCGTCGTAGTTTTGTTCTACGCGACAAGCTCGGTCTGCTCAGTCTTTACGGGCTTGCCACCGTTAATTGCATTGGTTTCGCGCACGCACAAAACAACTACCCCACCAAGCCCATCCGCCTGATCGTCGCGCAAACCGCCGGCGGCAATTCGGACATGGTGGCGCGCGCGTACGGTCAACGGCTGGGTGAGCGTCTCGGCCAGCAGATCGTGATTGATAACCGGGGCGGCGCGTCCGGCATTGTCGCCACCGAGCTGGTGGTGAACGCCCCGCCCGACGGCTACACGCTGCTGCTCTCACCCACCGCGCACGCGATCAATCCCAGCCTGCACGCGAAGCTGCCGTACGACACGCAGCGCGATGTGAAGGCGATTTCGCTGCTGGGCATCGGCTACAACATACTGGTGGTGAGCCAAAACCACGCCGCGCGTTCGGTGCGTGATCTCATCAACGCGGCGAAAGCGCAGCCGGGCAAGCTCACCTATGCGTCATCGGGCACTGCGGGCGCCACGCATCTGACCGGCGAATTGTTCCGGGTGATGGCGGACATCAACATACTGCACGTGCCGTACAAGGGCGCGCCCGCCTCTCTCACCGCGTTGGTGGGCGGCGAAATCGATTTCAGTTTCAGCAGCATGGCGAGCACGCTGCCGCTGGTGCGCGGCGGCAGGCTGCGCGCGCTGGGCGTATCGTCACCGGCGCGCTGGCCGACGTTGCCCGAGGTGCCCACCGTGGCGGAAGCGGGCGTGCCGGGTTATGAAAGCTCCAGTTGGCAGGGTTTGTTTGGCCCGGCGAAAATTCCGCTCGCACTGGTGAATCAACTGCATCGCGAAATTGCCGCCATCGCAAAATCCGCCGACATGCAAAAACGTTTGTCGGCCGAAGGGCTGTTGCCGCAAGGCACGTCGCCGCCGGAATTCGAAAAATTTATCGCGGTGGAAATTGCGAAGTGGGCCAGGGTCACCAAGACGGCGGGCATTGCGGCACACTGAATTCAATGAAAGGAGTGGTCATGCGTGTTCCGCTATTGCATTGCAGTTTGATGCTTGCAGGTCTGTCCCTGCAGGCTGCCCACGCCCAGCCCTACCCGACCAAGCCGATCCGCTTTGTCGTGCCGGTGGTGGCGGGCGGCTCGAATGACATACTGGGCCGCTTGATCGGCGAGCGGCTGCGCGAACGCCTGGGGCAACCGGTGGTGGTCGAAAACCGCGCCGGCGCAGGGCAGATGATCGGCGCTGACCTGGTTGCGAAATCAGCGCCCGATGGCTACACCTTGCTGGTGCCCACCGGCACGTATACCAGCAGCGCCGCACTGCAATCCAAATTGCCTTTTGATCCGGTGAATGATCTTACCGGTGTGTCGATGATCGGCGATGGCCCGCTGGTGGTGACGGTGCATCCGTCGTTGCCGGTGAAAAGTGTCAAGGAGTTGATCGCGCTCGCGCGCGCGCGGCCGGGGGAAATCCACTTCGCCTCGGCAGGCTCCGGCAGCATTGTCCATTTCGCCAGCGAGATGTTTGCGTCGGCGGCCAAAATCAACCTCGTTCATGTGCCGTATAAAAGCGGCGCGCCCTCGGTGGTCGATGCCGTGGGCGGCCATGTGCAGTTGCTCATCACCAGCATGGCGGCGGTGTGGCCGCATGTGAAAACGGGCCGCATGCGCGCGCTCGCCATCACCTCCGCCAAGCGCTCGTCGTTCGCGCCCGAACTACCCCCGGTCTCCGAGTTTCTGCCCGGTTACTCGGCCTCGCAGTGGTGGGGCATCCTCGCGCCCGCAAAAACGCCGCCGGACACCATTGCCCGGCTCAATACGGAAATCAATCGCATACTCGGCTCGGACGAAATGAAACCGCGGCTGGTCGAACAGGGCGCTGAACTCACGCTGATGCCGGCGGATGTTTTCACCCGCTACGTGCGCGATGAAATCTCGAAGTGGCGCAAAGTCGTCAAAGAA
>JAYVQD010000438.1:0-4707 GCA_043777275.1 Nitrosomonadales bacterium | reverse complement strand
CCGGCGTGGCGTCCGGTTCATCGCTTTCCACCACCCACGGCGGCGCGGGACGGCTGGGCGTGTCGTTCGAGACGGAAGCGATGCCCGCTGACAGCGAGATCACCGGGCCGCTGATGCTGAACTTGTGGGTGTCGAGCACCACCGAAGACATGGACATCCTGTGTACGCTGCGCAACATCGGCCCCGACGGCAAAGATGTGTGGGAGGTCGGCCAGCACGGCGGCCCGGTGCCGCTGACCAAAGGCTGGCTGCGCGCATCGCATCGTAAACTTGATCCGGTGAAGTCAACGCCGTATCGCCCGTATCACTCACACAACGAACGCCTGTGGCTGGAGCTGAACCAACCCGTCGAATGCCAGGTTGAAGTGTGGCCGACCTGTATTGTGCTGAAAAAAGGGCACAAGCTGCGTCTCGATATTCAGCCGCGCGACGGCATTGGCGCCGCGCCGTACACGCATTACCACTGCGACTACAACGCCGGTGCGACGAATACGATTTATTCGGGCGGCGATAAAAAATCGTATTTGCTGGCGCCGTTTATTCCAGCGAAGTAGCGCGCGCCGCGAATGTCCGCCCGCAAACGCACAGCGTTCGTTACCGGAGCCACCCAAGGCCTCGGTGCGGCGCTGGCGTTGCGCCTGGCGCAGGATGGATACGACGTGGCTGTCTCCGGTACCACGCTCGGCCATATTGAAAATACGGTAGTGGCGCTCGAAGCGCACGGCGCGCGCACCGTCGCCGTGCCGCTTGATTTGCGTTCGCAGCCAAGCATTGAGTGCGCAATGGCGCACGTTATCGAGGCGTTTGGTGAGCTTGATGTGCTAGTCAACAACGCCGGCGTCACCACCCGTTCGCTGGCCGTCGATACGACGCGAGAGGAATGGCAAGCGGTGATGGACATCAATCTCACCGGCACGTTTTTCATGAGCCAGCAGATGGGCCGCCATCTGATCGCGCAACAGCGCGCGGGGTGCATCGTCAACCTGAGTTCCACGCACGGCTTGATCGGGTTTGCGCAGCGCTCGACTTACGGCATATCCAAGGCGGGCATTTCGCACATGACACGCATGCTCGCCATAGAATGGGCGGCGCATGGGATACGGGTTAACGCGGTGGCGCCGGGCACCATTGCCACGCCTTCGCGCGTGGCGTTTTTTTCCGCGGATGCCGGCGGCTTCAAAGCCATGATCGACCGCGTGCCGCTGGCGCGGCTGTGCGAGATGGAAGAAGTCGCGGCGATGGTGAGTTATCTCGCCGGCCCCGATGCGGCGTATATTACCGGGCAAACGATGGTGCTGGATGGCGGGCTGACCTCCTACTGAAATGTATAAACACTGGCGAAAGGAAATTCATCATGCTGACTAAACAACTGGCGGAATTTGTTATCAACACCCGTGAGCGCGATGTGCCATCGGACGTACTCGACGGCGCGCGTGATGCCCTCGTCGATACGCTCGGCTGCGCGCTGGCTGGCAGCCTCGACGAAGGCTCGGAGATTGCGCAGCGCTGGGTTATCGAAACCGGCGCGCGGGCGCAGGCGATTGTGCTCGGCACGCAACTGGCGACCTCACCTGCCGAAGCGGCATTTGCCAACGGCCTTGCCTCGCACGCGCTGGATTTTGATGATTCGCTGACCACGCTGCGCGGGCATCCGACGGCGCCGATGCTGGGCGCAGGACTCGCGGTGGGCGAAGCTGCAAACGCCAGCGGCAACGCGCTGCTGGCGGCGATGGCGATTGGCCTTGAAGTCGGCGGCAAAATCGGCCCCGCGCTGGGTGCGGGGCATTACATGAAGGGCTGGCACAGCACCGCAACGGTGGGCGCGTTTTCCGCCACGGCGGTGGCGGCGCGGTTGTGGGGGCTGAGCGTTGAGCAATTGCAAACCGCGTGGGGCATCGCTGCGTCAGAGGCGTCTGGATTGATACGCAATTTCGGCACCATGACCAAACCGTTTCATGCGGGCCACGCGGCGCGCAGCGCGGTGATGGCGGCGTGGATGGCGAAAAATGGTTTTACCGCCGACACGCAGATCTTCGACGGCAAGAACAATTTCTTCAGCACCTATGCGGGCGCGGATGCCGTGCCGCTGGAGTCAACGCTGAAACATCTCGGCAAGCCGTGGGAGATGCTGACGCCCGGCATCTACGTCAAGCGTTATCCGTGCTGTTACTGCAACCACCGGCCCGTCGGTGGCCTATTTGAATTGATTAAGGAACACAACATCCAGCGCGAAGAAGTGAGCAAAGTGCGCATCGGTTTCCTGCCGGGCGCGGACAAGCCGTTGATTCATTTTGATCCGCACACCGGGCTTGAAGGCAAATTCAGCATGGAGTACAACGCTGCCGCAGTGCTGCTGGACGGAAAAATCACCATGGAATCATTTACCGATGCGATGGTGCAGCGCGCGGAAATTCGCGCGCTGATGCTGAAGGTAGAGCGCTTTTATATTCCCAGCGAGAAAACGTTTTCGGGTATCACCGGCTACAACGATATTGAAATCGTCACCACGCGCGGCGTCTTCAAGCTGCACATCGACCGCGTGCCGGGTTCGCCCGTATGGCCGATGACGTCTGCCGACCGCGAAGAGAAATTTCTCGATTGCGCAGGGCGTGTGCTGGGAAGTGCCGGTGCGAAGCAACTGTTTGAAACGGCGGAGCGCTGCGGGCAGTTGGCGAACATTGCCGAGCTCACGCGCGCCACCGTGCCGTTACCAACGCGTCCGGCGAGCGCACACGCGAAGGCCGTGGTTTAAAAAATGCTGGTTTCAGGGAGAGCCGTATGGTCAAACTTTTCGGATGGTTGCTGTTAGTGCTGCCCATGACCGCGATCGGCGCCGGCGCCGGTGCTGGTACCGCAGCCAAAGCCGAGTTTTTTACGCAGGATTTGTTCGTCGATCACATCTCTACCGTGCCCGCGAATGCCGGGCAAAAGGTGGGTCTGTTTGTGCGACAAAAAGTGCTGGCGATGAAAAAAGACCGCGCCGCGCCGGTGGTGCTGTTTGTCCACGGCGCGACGGTGCCCGGCGTGCCGGACTTCGATCTGGAATACAAAGACTACAATTGGATGGCGCATCTGGCGCGTGCCGGTTTCAACACCTACACCATGGATCTCACCGGCTACGGCGGCTCGCCCAAGCCGATGATGGATGACGCGTGCAATGTCGATCCCAAGTTCCAAAGCATCATCATGCAGCGTCCATTGCAGGCCGGATGCACGCCGAACTATCCGCATCAGTTCAACACCATTCACGATGACTGGAAAGAGATTAACGCGGTGGTGGATCACTTGCGCAAGGTCAATCGCACGCGGCGCATCCATATCATCGGCTGGTCGGCGGGCGGCCCGCGCGTGGGCGGTTACCTCGCGCAACACCCGGAGAAAATCCAGCGCGCCATGCTGTATGCGCCGAGCCCGACGATAGAAGGGCCGATACCCGACAAGCCTGCGGCGGGCGCACCGATGAGCCTGCAGACGCGCGATGACTTCGAGCGGCTGCGCTGGGACCCGGATGTGCGTTGCCCCGGCCAAGTCGAACCCGGTGTGCGCGACGCGGTGTGGACCGAGATCATGAAGTGGGACAAGGTCGGCGCCACGTGGGGGCCTGAAGGCATAGGCGTGATGCGCGGACGCATCGCCACCGGTTTCGGCTGGACCAAAGAGATGGCTTCAAAAGTAGTGACGCCGACGCTGATCGTGGTGGGCGAGTACGACCGGCTGAAAGAGCGCCGCACGGTGTTTGAGCAGATCAGCTCAAAAGAAAAAGTGTTTATCGATGTCGCGTGCGCGTCGCACTTCATGGTGTGGGAAAAACAGCGCCACGTGCTGCACGAAACCTCGGTGGAGTGGCTCACGCGCGGCAGCGTGAAGAAGGTGAAGCGTGGCGAGTTTCGCGTGGATGAAAACGGCGCTTACAAGTCCGTCACGGCGGACAAAAAATAATCAATAAAAACAAATACTTAAATAAAAACGGCGCATGCATCATGCGCCGTTTTTATGTGGGCGAACCATCGCGTGTTATTCGATTTTGATGCCCGTGCGCTTGATGATGTCCGCGACCTGGTTGCTCTGCCGTTTCAGGTACTCGCCCATCTGATCGGCGCGGTGGTACTGCGGGTCCAGTCCGGCGAGAGCGATTTTGTCGCGCGCATCCTGCGATTGCAGCACCTTGTCCACGCCCGCGTTGATGCGGTCGATCAGGTGTTTCGGCGTGCCGGCGGCGACCATCAGGCCGATCCACGCCGCGAAGTCGAAGCCGGGCATGTCGGCAGCGGCGGCGATGGTGGGGATGCCGGGCGCGAGCGGGCTTTGTTTGCTGACGGAAATGCCGTAGGCCTTCAGCCGCCCCTGACGGATGAACGGCATGGTGGCCGCCACGGTTTCGGTCATGTAGTTGACTTGCCCGCCGACGATGTCGGTGAGCGCGGGGATGCTGCCCTTGTACGGCACGTGCGTGGCCTTGATGCCGGCGACGCCGTTGAAGTATTCCACCGCCAGGTGCGCGGCCGCGCCGGTGCCCGACGAGGCATAGGTGAACTTGCCGGGGCTGCCTTTCACCACGGACAAAAATTCTTTCATGTCCTTGGCCGGAAACGACGGCGTGGCCACCAGTATGTACGGCGACAGACCCGCGATCGCCACCGGCGCCAGATCGCGCAGCGGCACATAAGGCACTTTTTGCAGCAGCGGCGCTACCGTCACCGGGCCGCT
>JAYVQD010000437.1:0-4717 GCA_043777275.1 Nitrosomonadales bacterium | reverse complement strand
GATCCGCGTTATCTGGGCGCTCGTGAAGAGCGGCAGAACATACGAGGATCGTTCAAAAACTGCTTGAAATTTCTAGCGGGATGTTCAGGTCTCAATACGGTTCGCTTAAGGCCTATTCATTCCAAACTTTCGAAGGAGGCGCGCCACAAAACGGGCTTAAACGAACAGTATTGGGTCTGGTGTGATCAAGACCATCGGCCTGAAGCCGCAGTGAGACCACAGTAAGACCGCAATAGCAGTAATTACATAAGTATTTGTTTTTAAACAATTTTTTAAACAATTTTTTAAATAACCAAAGGTAAGCACATGCCCAGCCCCGCCCGCGCCAAAAAAGGTAAGCCCCATCTGCACCGCGACAATCAGCAATGGTTTTTCGACTGGATGGTGAAAGAAACCGGCAAGACCTTCCACTTCCAGCCCGATGGCCGCGGGCGCTTGCCGAAATCGGTACGCAGTCACGACATGATCGCCAAACACGTGGGCGTGGCGGCAAAAAAATCCGAGCGCCTGGCGCAAGCGGAGATGGAAGCCGGCCACAAAGAAACCGCGATGGAGTTGTATTACTCGGCGGCGCTGCAATACGCCGACGCGCAGCATGTGGTGTTCGAGACCGGGGATGAGAAAAAATTTCTGCACGGCGGCGTTATCCGTTGCTATGACAAGGTGCGCGAGTTGGCGCCGTACAAAATCGAGCACGTCGATGTGCCATGGAACGGCACGGTGGTGTCGGGCAATTTGCACCTCGCACCCGGCGACGGCGCGAAGCCGCTGATTTTTTATGTGCCCGGCTGCGATCAAACCAAGGAAGCATGGCCGCATCCGTATTACAACCAGGCGCTACAACGCGGCATGCACGTGTTTTCGTTCGACGGTCCCGGCCAAGGCGAAAGCAATCTGCGCGGCATCCGTCTGACCGATGACAACTACGAAGACGCCGCCGCCGCCGCGATTGAGGTACTGATGAAGCGCCGCGAGGTCGATGCCAAAAAAATCGGCGTGTATGCCCTGAGCTTCGGTTCGTTCTGGGGCATGCGTATCGCCGCCAAAAACAAAAATATCGCCGCCGCCGCCGCGCCGTGGGCATCCTTCGTCGACAAATATTATCTGATGACGGAAGAGTCGCCGCGTTACAAACAGTTATTCGCCTACCTTACGCAATCGTCGAGCGAAGCCGAACTCGACGCTGTGTGGCAAAAAATGACCATGGACGGCTTGATGGACAAAATCACCTGCCCCACGCTGATCGTCACCGGCGAATACGACCCGCGCGCGCCGGTGGACGAGGTATACCGCCTGTTCGATCAAATGAAAGCGCCCGCCGAACTGTGGGTGCTGCCCGACCAGCATCACAACGGCTCGATCACGCAAAAAGGCCGCAGCTCGGTGTGGGAAGCCGACATCCACGCCTTTGTGTGCGACTGGATGCGCGAGCGATTTAACGGCGTGCCGGTGAAACATTCGGGTAAAACCGTGTGGGTTGATCCGGCAGGCGCGGGGCCGAATGCGCCGGGGGTTACTTACAAGCGGCGATGGTTTGATTAGGCCACCATTATTTTCAGACGCGTAAACACTGACAAGCAAGGAGCGTAACCATGGATTTAGGCATCAAGGACAAAAAAGCGATCGTCTGCGCCGCGAGCAAAGGGCTGGGTAAGGCGTGCGCCATGTCGCTGGCGATGAACGGCGTTGATCTGGTGATTAACTCGCGCACCGCGAGCGAACTCGAAGCCACGGCAGCGGAAATTCGCGCGGCGACGGGTCGCACGGTCACGGCGATTGCCGCCGACATCACCACGGCGGAAGGCCGCGCCAAGGTGCTCGCAGCCTGCCCGGCGCCGGACATACTGGTGAACAACGCCGGCGGCCCGCCGCGCGGGGATTTTCGTGATTGGAGCGAGGCCGACTGGATGAAGGCGGTGAACGGCAACATGATTACGCCGATCATGCTGATCAAGGCCGTCGTCGATGGCATGATCGCGCGCCAATTCGGCCGCATCGTCAACATTACCTCGGGCTCGGTGAAGTCGCCGATCCCCGAACTCGGCATGTCCAACGGCGCCCGCGCCGGCCTCACCGGATTCGTGGGCGGGCTGGCGCGGCAGGTGGCGCGGCACAACGTAACGATCAATGGGTTGCTGCCCGGCCCGTTCCTCACTGACCGCCTGCGCTCAGGGATGATAGACGCGGCGCGCAAAGCCAACCGTCCGCTGGAAGAAATCCTCGCCGAGCGCTCGAAGAAAAACCCGACCGGCCGCGTCGGCGATCCGTTTGAGTTCGGCGAAGCGTGCGCGTTTCTGTGCGCGGCGTCCTCGGGATTTATCGTCGGGCAGAACTTGCTGCTGGATGGCGGGGCGTTTAACTCTACGCTGGGGTAAATCCCGATTGCGAATTGGCCTTGGGCGGGCGATGGGGTTTTTCCATTTTGGAATCACCTTATGACACGGCTGAACAGGGTGACGCCCTGTTAGTCGAAAGGTACATTGCCTGCCATGAGCATACTGCTGACTGCGTTAAAGCAGATTTTCGCGTCGCGAGGGGTGACGCCGGAGCGGCCACCTGCAGTATTGAATCCGTCCGCGGGCCTGCCGCTGAGTCTGACGTTAGAACAGTACGAGAGTCTGAATCCGCGGTGCGAAATCGATCACGATGGGGTGACCATGATATTTGCGGCGCCGAGCGCGATGACCCGTTGGCGCGCCGAGACCATTTATCAGAAAGAACCGTGGACGCTGGAGTGGATCGCCGAATTCAAGCCGAACGATATTTTGCTCGATTGCGGCGCCAATGTTGGCATGTACACGATCTGGGCAGCGGCAACGCGCCGCGCCCGTGTGTACGCGTTCGAGCCGGAGTCGCAGAATTTCGCGCTACTCAATCGCAACATACGGCTTAACGGACTGGGGAGCCAGGTAAAAGCGTACTGCATGGGCTTATCGGACACATCCGGCTTGTTCGATTTGCACATGGCCGATCTGCGCGTCGGCGGCTCCTGTCACTCGCTGGGGGAAGCACAGGATTTTAAGCACGAACCGCTGGCTGCACAGTTTGTACAGGGCAGTATCGCGCATACGCTGGATGATCTGGTCGCGGCTGGTACGGTGCCAGTGCCGACGCACATCAAGATTGATGTGGATGGTTTTGAGCCCAAGGTGGTTGCTGGCGCACGCACGACGCTGGCGAACCTGGCGGTGCGCTCGGTGCTGATCGAAACCAACCAGAATCTCGAAGACCATCGCGCCATGGTGGATGAGCTTAACGCCATGGGTCTGAAGCATGACCCTGCGCAAGTACAGCGTGCCGAGCGCAAGGAAGGTACCTTTACCGGAGTTGCAGAGTATGTTTTCAGACGCTGAAGTTCAGTTGGCTTACAAGGTTGGGAACGTGCCTTTCAATATGTTCCCGTACCCGCATTTTTATGTGACTGATGTGTTTCCTGCCGATTTTTACCGCCAGATACAACAGAACCTTCCCGATTCGGAAGCGATGATTCCCATCGAAAAAGCGCGGGCGGTAAAAGGCTACAAGGAACGATTCGTGCTGGGACTGCAAGACGAAGCCCTGGCGACACTGCCCTCCAGTAAACGGGCATTCTGGGAAGAGCTGCGCGGATGGTTGACGGGATCTACGTTCCAATCGCTGGTGATGAGCAAATTCAAGCCCTTCATCGATCAGCGGTTTGCCGACAATGCAGGTCTGCAGTTTTACGACGAAGCGCTATTGGTGCAGGACATTACCAACTACAAGCTGGGGCCGCATACTGACGCGCCACGCAAAGTGGTCACGCTGCTGTTTTATCTGCCGCCGGATGAATCGCAGATGCACTTGGGTACATCGATTTACGTGCCGAACGACCCCGACTTTCGCTGCCCGGGCGGCCCGCACCACAACCGCAACCAGTTTACGCGCCTGCATACAAACCCTTTTTCGCCGAATTCACTGTTCGCGTTTTTCAAGACTGACAACTCGTTTCACGGTGTCGAGCCTGTCGGTGATCCGGACTGCCGACGCTGGCTTCTGCTATACGACATCTATGTGAATGCTGCCGTTCCGGCCACGCCTGCTATTTCGACAGCGGCAGGCGTATCTACTGTGCAGTCAAACATACGATTCAAGTTCTAGGTCTTGCTATCGCTGGCGAATTGCTCGATTCAACTATAAGGCGCGTGGGCACAAAAAACGTGCCCGCCTTACCGATCTAAGCTGCGGCAGGCAGGTTCGCCAACGCACTGTCCGGCGCCGTACCCGCCACTGTCGTCCGGTGCATTTTGCGGTGGTACTGGGTTTTGTCGAAGGTGGTGGCACGATGCAGCGCGCTGCGGTTGTCCCAAATCACCAGATCGTGCTGACGCCACGGATGGCTGTAAACAAACTGCGGTTGCGTGCTGAATTCGGTGAGTTCGTCCAGTAGCGCTTTGCCGGCTTCGCGCGGCATGCCGATGATTTCCTGCGCGTGGGAACCGACGTAAAAATTCTTGCGGCCGTTCACCGGGTTGGTGCGGATCAACGGATGGGTGACGGTGAGACGCTTTTTTTGTTCTTCGTTGTACGCGGGATCGTTGGTACTGCTCGGCTCCGCCACGCGGTGAATCACGGTCATGCCGTCCAGCGCCGCCTTGCGTGCATCGGGAAGCGCCGCGTAGGCCGCGTAGGCCGCGCGCGCGCTGGCGAAATCGGTATTGCCACCCACGGGCGGAACCATCCGGCCCGAGAGCAACGA
>JAYVQD010000436.1:0-18530 GCA_043777275.1 Nitrosomonadales bacterium | reverse complement strand
GAATATGACACGCACCGACGGTCACCAGTCTGGGGCCAACGTTCGGTAGAGGTGCAATGACCAATAGCTGGGTCGATATCAAGAACACCGATCTGGTGTTGATTATGGGGGGCAATGCGGCGGAAGCCCACCCTTGCGGATTCAAATGGGTCACCGAGGCGATGCAGCATCGCAAGGCGAAGCTGATCGTGGTCGATCCGCGCTTTACGCGCTCGGCGGCGGTGGCCGATACCTATGCGCCGATACGCGTCGGCAGCGACATCGCTTTCCTCGGCGGGGTCATTAACTACCTGTTGTCGAATAACAAAATACACATGGAGTACGTCAAAGCCTACACCGACGCCACCTTCATGACCAAGGAAGGCTTTAATTTCGACAACGGTTTTTTCAGCGGCTACAACCTTGAAAAGCGCGTCTACGACAAAGCCACCTGGGGCTATGAGCTCGGCGCTGACGGCTTCGTCGTTGTTGATGAAAAGATGGAAGATCCGCGCTGCGTGTTCCAGCAGATGAAGAAGCATTATTCGCGCTATACGCCGGAACTGGTGAGCAGCATCACCGGCACGCCGAAAGAGGCGTTCCTCAAAATCGCCGCGCAGATGGGCGAGACGTCCGCGCCCAATAAAGTAATGACGATTTTGTATGCCTTGGGCTGGACGCAGCATTCCACCGGCTCGCAGAACATCCGCACCATGGCGATGATTCAGTTGCTGCTCGGCAACATGGGGCGTCCGGGCGGCGGCGTCAATGCGCTGCGCGGGCATGCCAATGTGCAGGGCATCACCGACATGTGTCTGTATTCAGAGACGCTGCCGGGTTATCTGGGTGCGCCGCTGGATCGCGATACCTCGCGTGAAGAGTATCTGAAACGGCTCACCGGCAAGCCGCTGCGCCCGAATCAGATGGCGTTTACGCAGAACTTTCCGAAGTGGCATACCAGCCAGCAGAAGGCGTGGTTTGGTGATGCAGCGAACAAGGACAACGATTTCGGCTACGACTGGTTGCCGAAAAAGGACGCCGCGTACGACGTGCTGCATATGTTTGAATTGATGCACCAAGGCAAGATGAGTGGATTCGTCTGTCAGGGCTTTAATCCGCTGGCGGCGCTGCCGAACAAGAAAAAAATCTCGGCGGCGATGGCCAAGCTGAAATTTTTGGTGGTAGCCGACCCGCTGGAAACCGAAACCTCCGAGTTCTGGAAAAACTTCGGGCCGCTGAATGATGTCGATCCGGGCACGATTCAGACGGAGGTATTCCGTCTGCCGACGACGACTTTCGCCGAGGAAACCGGCTCGTTCACCAACTCCAGCCGCGTGATTCAGTGGAAAGAAAAAGCCGCTGACGCACCCGGCCAGGGCAAGCCCGACTCCGAAATCATGGCGCGCATTTTCGTCAAGATACGCGAGATGTATCGCAAGGACGGCGGCAAGATGCCGGAGCCTATTCTTAACCTGACCTGGCCGTACCAAAACGCCGATGCGCCCAGCCCGGCAGAAATCATACGCGAGTATTCCGGTCGTGCGATTGTGGATCTGATGTCGCCGATTGATCCGAAAAATCCCAAAGAGCTGCAAAAAGTAGTGGTTCCCGCGGGGCAACTCAGCAGCTTCGCGCAACTGCGCGACGACGGCAGTACCGCCTGTGGTAACTGGCTGTATTGCGGCTCGTGGTCGCCGGCAGGCAACCTGACGGCGCGACGCGACAACTCAGATCCCAGCGGCTTGGGCGTGTTCCCGAATTGGGGTTACTCGTGGCCGGCCAACCGGCGCATTCTGTATAACCGCGCAGCGGCTGACCCGGCGGGTAAACACTGGGATGCGTCGCGCAAATATCTGGCATGGGACGGCGCCAAGTGGGCGGGCGCGGACGTGCCCGACATGCGGCCCAACGCAGCGCCCGAAGAGAATGTCGGCCCCTTCATCATGAACCCCGAAGGCGTCGCGCGCTTGCACGCGATCGGCATGGCGGAAGGCCCGTTCCCCGAGCACTACGAGCCGTTTGAAACGCCCGTCGCCAGCAATCTGATGAACACCAACCCCAAAGCCATCAGCAATCCGGCGGCGCGGGTGTACAAAGGCGATATGGAGGCATTCGGCAAAGCGGCTGAATTCCCCTATGCGGCCACGACCTACCGGCTCACCGAGCACATGCATTTCTGGACCAAGCATGCGCGCTCCAATGCCGTCACGCAACCCTCGCCGTTTGTCGAAATCGGTGAGGATCTGGCGAAAGAAAAAGGCTTCAAAAACGGCGAGATGGTGAAGGTGCGCTCCAACCGCGGTGAAGTGAAAGCGGCGGTGGTGGTCACCAAGCGCATCAAGGGTCTGGATGTGAATGGCAAGAAGGTTCACACGGTGGGAATCCCGATTCACTGGGGATTCAAAGGCGTGACGCAGAACGGCTACCTTGCCAATGCGCTCACGCCGTATGTGGGCGATGCGAATTCCCAGACGCCCGAATACAAGGCGTTCCTCGTCAACATCGAAAAAGCCTAAGGAGACGACATGCCTTCATTACAATCACTGGATATCGCGGCGCGTTCGGCAACCACCACCCCCTCGCCGAGCATACGCCACACCACCGAAGTGGCTAAACTGATCGACGAATCAAAATGCATCGGTTGCAAAGCGTGCCAGGTCGCGTGCATGAACTGGAACGATCTGCGCGATGAGGTCGGCACCAACGTCGGCGTTTACGACAATCCGTCCGATCTCACGCCGAGCTCGTGGACACTGATGCGCTTCTTCGAAGTCGAAGTCGAAAAAGACAAACTGGAATGGCTGATCCGCAAAGACGGCTGCATGCATTGCGCGGAGCCCGGTTGTCTGCAAGCGTGTCCGTCGCCGGGCGCGATCGTCAAGTACTCCAACGGTATTGTCGATTTCATTTCCGAAAACTGCATCGGCTGCGGCTACTGCATCACCGGTTGCCCGTTCAACGTGCCGCGCATTTCCAAGGTGGATAACAAGGCCTACAAATGCTCGCTGTGTTCGGATCGCGTGGCGGTGGGGCAGGCCCCGGCGTGCGTAAAAACCTGTCCGACCGGCGCCATCAGCTTTGGCAGCAAAGAAGACATGAGTATTTACGCCGAAAAACGTGCGGGTGAGCTGCGCGAGCGCGGCCACAAGGATGCGGGGGTGTACGACCCGAAAGGTGTCGGCGGCACACACGTGATGTATGTGCTGAAACACGCGGATCGTCCCGAGTTGGTGGGCTTGCCCAAAAACCCGTCGGTGAGCACCATGGTTACGTTGTGGAAGGGCGCTACCAAACCGATTGCCACTGCGCTGATGGGCATGGCGGCGTTTGCCGGCTTCCTGCATTACGTGATGGTGGGGCCGAAAGAGGTGGATGAAGAAGGTCACGATAAAGCCAAGGAGAAAGCATGAGCGACGCTAAATTGATAGAGCGGTACACGCCGAAAGAGCGGGGCAACCACTGGATCGTCGCGCTGTGCTTCATCCTCGCGGCGCTGTCGGGCTTGGCGTTGTTTCACCCGTCGTTGTTCTTTTTCTCGCATCTGTTCGGCGGCGGGCCGTGGGCGCGTATTCTGCATCCGTTCATCGGCGTGGTGATGTTCCTGTTTTTCTGCATCACCATGGTGCGCTTCTGGAAATTGAATCGCATGACCGACGCCGACCGGCAGTGGATGAAGCAGGTCAAGGACGTGATGATGAATCGCGAAAAAGATTTGCCCGAAGTCGGCAAGTACAACGCGGGGCAGAAATACATGTTCTGGCTGATGGTGGTCTGCATGTGGCTGCTGCTGATATCGGGCATCATGATGTGGCGGCCGTATTTCGCCGGGTCGTTCCCGATTGATCTGAATCGCATCGCGGTAGTGGTGCATGTGGTGTCGGCGGTGGCGCTGGTGATCGGCATCATTGTTCACGTGTATGCCGCGATCTGGGTCAAGGGCACCATGCGCGCGATGATTCGCGGCAACGTCAGCGCGGCGTGGGCCAAGCATCATCATCCCGGCTGGTATCGCGAGATGACAGGCGGCGGAAAATAACGAAAGCATGAATGTCACTTCCGCCTGAAGTACCCAGAGCGACCATCAGGATAGTTCCCCAGGAAGAGATCGCCGGCGGTTTGAAAGAGCCGCCGGTTTTTCGTTTGCCTGACACTCAGTGTCTTTTTACCGATCGCGCCGCGCGCTTCGAGGCGTTGGCCGCGGCAGGCAAGGGCGAGCCGGCGTTTATGCGTTTGATGGCTCGGTTAGCGAGGGCGCAGCAGGTGGCGTTGCAGTGTCATCCTGAGCCCACGTTGCCCGATAGCGAACATCTCGAACGCTGCCGCACGCACGGTTTGCCGCCGCTCGGTACCGATGCGCCGCTGGAGGCGTCGTGGCGCAATGCGCTGCACAGCATCACGACATCGCTACGCGCCGATGTACCGGCGGTAACGCAACGTGTGCTGGCCGCGATTGACAACATGGATGCCGCCACGCTTGATGCGCAGGCGAGCCGGCTGCTGAGCCTGGACTACCCAGCGCTGGACGCGGCCACGGTACCGTTTTTGGGCGCGGCGCTGCAAGTGCATTGGGTGAAACGCGCCGCGGCGCTGGGCGAAAGCGAATTGCGTAAACTCGATGTGCCGCATGTGTGTCCGGTGTGCGGCTCGCCGCCGGTCGCCAGCGTGCTGCGTATCGGCGTGCCGGTGCCGGGCACCCGTTATCTGCACTGCGTGTTGTGTGCGGCTGATTGGCATATGGGCCGCGGTTATTGCAGTCAATGCGAGGCGTATGAAAAGCTCGCCTATTTTCATATCGATACCGAAAGCGACGCCGTGCGCGGCGAGGCTTGCGATGAATGCAAGGGCTATATCAAATCGCTGAATCAGGAAAAAGACTCGCAGATCGATCCGGTGGCCGACGATCTGGCCACGCTGGCGCTGGATATACTGCTCGATGAATCCGGCTACCAGCGCGCCAGTCCGAATTTTTTCTTTGTGCCGGGGCAGGGCTGATCCGCGCGGACCCATGGTTCTACCTCAAGCATGACGGCGATGCGCATAGACCGGGTGATACAATCGTTTGGGTGCATCCGGGATCAGGTGAAATTCTTTTTGAACGCAGTGCGCGCAATCGCAGCAAAGGCGAGAGCGTGAGGCACCGGCTGTTTCCGGCGGGACTGCGGGTGTGGCAGCGCCAGCGGCGTACGGAACCCTTTGAGCTTGCCCGCCGCATACGATTGCGCGGGCAACGTGCGGGTGCCGGAACGCAACACGGAGCGTTCGAATGATCGTCGTGCGCGGCTGCGAATTCCCCGAAGACCGTCACTACCATGCCGATTACAACGTGTGGGTGCAACGCGCGGCCAACGGCGAAGTGACGCTGGGCGCTACGTCATACGGTGTGGCGCTGGCGATTGAATTTTTTGCGTTTACGCCGAAAACCATCGGCACATCACTGGAAGCGGGGCGCGCGGTGGGCTTGCTGGAGCTGTCCAAAACCGTGGTGTCGGTACGCACGCCGGTAGCAGGCAGCATCGTCGAAATCAATGCCGCGGCGGTGACGAAGCCGTCGCTGATTAGCGCAGATCCGTATGGCACGGGATGGCTGGTGCGGCTGGAGTCCGCGGTGAATTTTGATCTGGAGTGCCGCCTGCTCAAGGGGCCAGCCATCGTGCCTGCCTTCGAGGCGGAGATGGCGCTCGAAAATTTTGAAGGTCCGCGCAAAACATGAAAAGCAAAGTGGCGATTTTATTGTGGGCCGCTGATCCCGAGCAGCCGCATTTGTGCGCGACACCGTTTTTTCACGCTGCTGCTGCCGCCGCGATGGATGCCGAAGTTGAAATGTATTTCACCAGCCGCTCGGTCAAGTTGCTCGCCAAAGGCGTGGCGGAATCGTTGTATACGGGGCCACGCCAACGTGAAACCGTTTACGCCTTTATGCAGCGCGCGGCCGAACACGGCGCGAAGTTCTATGCGTGCAGTCAGGCCATGGAAGAACACAGTGTGGCCGCGTCGGATTTCATCCCGGAAGTCACCGGTATGGCGGGCGCCGCGGTCTATATGGCACGTTGCATGGATGAGCACTGGATTGCTCTAACTTATTGATTTTATTGAATTATTTTTTAGGCAAATGCATGATATTTCCTCCGCGCTGAGTGAAGCGCTCCGGCTCGTCGCCAGCGCCGACGCGCAGCTCGCGCAAATCGTGTGGCTCAGTGTGCGGGTGAGTCTGGCCGCCGTGGTGATGGCAGCGGCCCTGGCGTTGCCGCTGGGTGCGCTGCTCGCGATCACGCGTTTTCCCGGACGCCAGGCGGTGATTGCCGTGCTCAATGCCCTGATGGGTTTGCCGCCAGTGGTGGTGGGGCTGTTGATTTATCTGCTGCTCTCGCGCGCCGGGCCGCTGGGTGAATTTGGCTTGTTGTTCACGCCCACGGCGATGGTCATCGCGCAGGCGGTGTTGATTACACCGATCATTGCCGCGCTGTCACGGCAGGTGATCGAAGACGCATGGCGCGAATACGAGGAACAACTGCACTCGCTCGGCGCCAACACCTTTGCCGCCGCGCAAACCTTGTTGTGGGATACGCGCTTTGCCTTGATGACGGTGGTGCTGGCGGGCTTTGGGCGCGCGGCCGCGGAAGTGGGGGCGGTGATGATCGTCGGCGGCAACATCGATGGCGTGACGCGTGTGATGACCACGGCGATTGCACTCGAAACCAGCAAAGGTGATTTGCCGCTGGCGTTGGGATTGGGTATGGTGCTGGTAATGATCATCATCGGCGTGAATCTGCTGGCGCATGGGGTCAAGCTGAACGCGCAGCGCTACCAGGGCTGACGATGGATCTGCCATGCTGCCTTTGATACTCGACAATTTGGGTTTCGCCATGCAGGGCCGCGAGATCATCCGCTCGATCTCCTGCGACATCGCGGCGGGCACGCGCACCGTGATTCTGGGGGCGAACGGCGCAGGCAAAAGTGTGCTGATGCGGCTGTGTCATGGTCTGCTTAAACCCACCACCGGCCGTGTGACGTGGCACGGCGGTGACGTAACCCGCCGCGCACGCGGACAGGCGATGGTGTTTCAGCGACCGGTGATGTTGCGCCGCTCGGCGATCGCCAATGTGATGTACGCGCTCAAACTCGCGGGCATGACGCCCGCGGAATGCCGTCTGCGTGCAGAAGATGTGCTCGAAGCCGTGGGGCTGGCAGCCGTGGCCGAACGCGCCGCACGGGTGTTGTCCGGTGGCGAGCAGCAACGCCTCGCGCTCGCGCGCGCATGGGCGCTGGGGCCGGAAGTGTTGTTTCTGGACGAGCCGACAGCGAACCTGGATCCGAATGCAACGCGTGATATCGAGCAAATCATCGGCGCGATCCACGCCGGCGGCGCCAAGATCATTATGAGCACGCACAGTCTTGGGCAGGCACGCCGGCTGGGTGATGAAATCCTCTTTCTGAGCGAAGGCCGTCTGGTTGAGCGCGCGCCGGTGGACGAATTTTTCAGGCAGCCACGGTCTTCAGAAGCGGTATCATTTTTACGTGGGGAGTTACCATGAGTATTTTTAAACAATCCTTTAAAAACATATGCTTGGCATTTCTGTTATTCTCGATTTTGAGTGTGCAAGCACAAGATAAATTCATCACGGTGGCGTCAACCACGTCTACCGAGCAGTCAGGTTTGTTTAAGCACTTGCTGCCGGTGTTCGAGAAAAAAACCGGCATTCAGGTGCGCGTGGTGGCGCTGGGCACCGGGCAGGCGCTGGACATGGCACGGCGCGGCGATGCCGACGTGGTGTTTGTGCACGACAAGGACGCGGAGGAAAAATTTCTGGCCGACGGTTTCGGCGTGCGGCGCTTTGAAGTGATGTACAACGATTTTGTGTTGGTGGGTCCGAAGAACGACGCAGCCCGCATCGCCGGTAGCAAAGACATACTTGCCGCCTATCGCAAAATCGCGGAAACGAAAGCGCCGTTCGCCTCGCGTGGCGATAAAAGCGGCACGCACGCTGCCGAGTTGCGTTTATGGAAAGCGGCGGGCGTTGATCCGCAAACCGGCAAGCGCACGTGGTATCGCGAAACCGGCTCCGGCATGGGGCCGACGCTTAACACGGCGTCCGCGATGAACGCGTATGCGTTTGCCGATCGCGGTACGTGGCTCGCGTTCAAAAATCGTGGCGAGCTTGCGATTGTGATCGAAGGCGACCAACGCTTGTTCAACCAGTATGGTGTGATGCTGGTGAATCCGGCGAAACACGCACACGTGAAAAAAGACTTCGGCCAGGCATTCGTTGATTGGGTGATATCCTCCGAAGGGCAGAAAACCATTGCAGGCTACAGGATCGGCAGCGACCAGTTGTTCTTCCCCAATGCAAAATAGCGGAGCAATATCAGCATGAAAAGACTCATCAAGCCGGTTGCCTGTGTGTTGGTTGGCGCCGCTGCGATAGCAGCCCCGGTGATGGCGCAGCAGAATTATCCGGCCAAGACCGTACGCATGATCCTGCCGTTCGCGCCGGGCGGCCCGTCCGACATTATCGGACGCACGCTGGCGGGAAAACTCACCGAGCAACTCGGCCAGCCGGTGGTGGTGGATAACCGTGCGGGCGCTGGTGGAAATCTGGGCATGGAACTCGGCGCAAAAGCGCCCGCCGACGGCTACACCATCACCTTGACCTCGCCCACCATGGCGATCAGCCCCAGCCTCTACAAAAAGCTGCCGTTTGATCCGCAAAAGGATTTCGTGCCGATTTCGATGGTGGCGAACATTCCCAACATCATGGTGGTGCATTTGTCGGTGCCGGCGAAAACGCTGAAAGAATTCATACAGCTTGCGCGCACGAGCCCCGGCAAGCTCAATTTCGGATCGAGCGGCGCGGGCAGCACCACGCATTTGTCGAGTGAGATACTCAGCAGCCTTGCCGGACTGAAGATGGTGCATGTGCCGTACAAAGGACAGGGCTTGGCGCTGGTGGGGCTACTCAGTGGGCAGGTGGACATGATGATTCTCGCGGTGCCTTCGGTGCTGCCGATGATCCAGTCGAACAAGGTGCGCGCCATTGCCGCGCTGTCGGCGAAGCGACTGGCGACCGTTCCCCAGGTGCCGACCACGGGCGAATCGGGTGTGAATAATTTTGAAGTGTCGGTGTGGTTCGGCATGCTGGCGCCCGCCGCCACGCCGCGCGATATCGTCAACCGGCTGAATCAGGAACTCGCGAAAGCGCTCGCATCGCCGGACATACGCGAGCGTTTCGCTTCCGGCGGCATCGAGCCGCTCACCAGCACCCCGGAACAATTCGCCGCCTTCGCGCGCGCCGAGACCGTGCGTTACGCCAAGGTCATCAAGGACGCTAACATCAGCATCGATTGATGCGGGCCTTGCGATGCGCTATCCGGGTTTGACATTACGCATACTGGGGTCGGGCAATCCCGCGATGGGGCCGGCGATGGGGCCAGGGAAAGCCGAGCTGATTTCGCGCATCGACGCCACGGGTTCGATTTCCGGCGCCGCGCGCGAGATGGATATGTCGTACCGGCGCGCGTGGCAATTGGTGGAAGCGATCAACGCGAGCTTCACCGAGCCGGTGGTGGTGACCGCCATCGGCGGCAAGCGCGGCGGCGGCGCATCGGTCACGGCGTTCGGACGCGAATTGGTCGCGCATTTTCAGGCGATGGAAGAAAAGGCCTCGGCGGCCATCGCCGACGACCTCGCGCGTTTCGCGCGGCAACTGTGTAAGCCTCTCGCCAAGCACAGATCCACCCGGTAAACAGCAGCACAAGTGATTGTGTAACGCCGGGATTAGCGCTATATTCAAATAAATATAGCGAATTGAAAGGAATAGTTAACTATATGTTTTTAAAGAATATTTTATTATGCGCCTGGGCTGTTTTTAGTGTGCTCGCGGTGTGCGTGTCGTCCGCGCAGTCGCGCACGGGCGCGGACGCGGGCGGAACGGTCTACGCTGCGGCAAGTCTGAAAGAGGGCCTCGATGCATTGATTCGGCAATTTGAAAAGCAGGGCAATCCCCGTGTGCGAGTGTCGTATGGCGCCAGCTCCGCACTGGCGCGGCAAATTGAGAAAGGCGCGCCTGCGGATATGTTCATTTCCGCCGACCTCGAATGGATGGATTATCTCGATCAACGCAAATTCATTCGCGCCGCCTCGCGCGTCAATCTGTTGTCCAATCGGCTGGTGCTGATCGCGCGCGCCACGGACAAAGTGATGCTGACTATCGCGCCGAATTTTCCACTGGGCGCTGCACTGGGCGACAGACGGCTGGCAATGGCCGATCCCGCCAGTGTTCCCGCCGGCAGGTATGGCAAGGCGGCGCTCGAAGCGCTGGGGGTGTGGTCCGCGGTCACGTCCAAACTGGCGCCGGGCGAAAACGTGCGCGCAGCGCTGGCGCTGGTGGCGCGCGGCGAAGCGCCGTTGGGCATCGTATACCGCACCGACGCCATGGCCGAGCCCAAGGTGCGCGTGGTGGGTGAGTTTCCCGCGTACCTGCACCCGCCAATTGTTTATGCGGCCGCCTTGCTTGCCGATAATCGCTCCGCGGTCGCCGAGAGCCTGCTGCGTTATTTGCACGCCGCCGAAGCGCGCGGGGTATGGCGTAAATTCGGTTTTGTGGTTGAGTGATAGCGATGTTGTCGCCCGAAGAAATCGACATCGTTCTGCTCAGTCTGAAAGTGGCGCTGTGGAGCGTGATCATTAGCGTGCCGTTCGGGTTGGCGGCGGCGCATGTATTGGCGCGGCGCGACTTTCCGGGCAAGAGCCTGTTGGATGCGCTGGTGCATCTGCCGCTGGTGCTGCCGCCGGTGGTGGTCGGTTACTGGTTGTTGTTGCTGTTTGGCAGGCAAGGGCCGCTGGGCGCGTTTCTCGAAGAATGGTTTGGCATGGTCGTTGCCTTTCGCTGGAGCGGCGCCGCCATCGCCAGCGCGGTGATGAGTTTTCCGTTGATGGTGCGCGCGATGCGTTTGTCAATGGAAGCCATCGATCCCAAACTCGAAGCGGCGGCCCAGACCTTGGGCGCTGGACGCTTGGGCGTGTTGCTTACCATTACGTTGCCGCTGGCATTGCCGGGAATTTTGACCGGCATGCTACTGGCTTTCGCACGCAGTCTCGGGGAATTCGGTGCGACGATTACGTTTGTATCCAACATTCCGGGCGAAACGCAGACGTTGCCGCTGGCGATTTATGCCTTGTGGCAAGTGCCCGGTGGTGACGCAGCGGCGCAGCGGTTGTGCGTGTTGTCACTGATCATTTCGCTTGCGGCGCTGCTATTGTCCGAGGCGCTGGTTCGCCGCGCGAACCGGCGGATCAAAGGTTACGATGCTGTCCGTCGACCTTAGCCACGGGCAGGGCGGCTTCAGCCTGGATGCGCGTTTTGAATGTGGCGCGGGCGTCACCGCATTGTTTGGCCGCTCCGGGGCGGGCAAGACCACGCTAATTAACGCCATCGCGGGTCTAGTGCGGCCAGGCAAAGGCCGTATCGTTTTCGATGGTGAAACGCTATTCGATTCGACGCGCAACATCAACGTGCGCGCAGGGCGTCGGCGTTTCGGCTATGTGTTTCAGGAAGGACGCTTGTTTCCGCATTACACCGTTCAGCAAAATCTCACCTATTCGCACTGGTTCGATCGCGGGTTGCATTCGGAGCGCGATTTCACGCACGTGGTGGAACTTCTGGGCATCGGTGAGTTATTGCAGCGGTGGCCCGCGCAGTTGTCCGGTGGCGAAAAGCAACGTGTCGCCATCGGTCGTGCGCTGCTGGCCAAGCCGCGATTGCTGTTGCTGGATGAGCCGCTGGCGTCGCTGGATGCGCAGCGCAAGGATGAAATTTTGCGCTACCTGCGTTTGCTGCGTGACGAGATGCGCATTCCGATGGTTTACGTGAGCCACGTCGTTGAAGAAGTGCTGGAGATCGCGGATCAGGTGGTACTGCTGGCCTCGGGCCGGGTAGTGGCTTCGGGCAGCGTGGAAGAGGTAATGGGGCGGCCCGATCTGCGTCCGGCTTCCGGTGTGTTTGAAGGCGGAGCGGTGATTGAGACGCACGTTATCGGAGTTGATCTTGACGACGGCCTTGCGACGCTGGGTTTTGACGGCGGCACGCTGACAGTCGGCAATTTTGATGCGCAAACCGGCGAGCGTGTGCGCGTGCGTATACGCGCGCGCGAAGTGTCGATTGCGCTGGAGCCGCCGCAGCACATCAGCATTCAGAATATTTTGCGTGGTAGTGTTATCGCCATCGATGAGCCGCGTGACAGCAGCGTTGTGATCGTGATCGCTGTCGGTGCCATCACGCTGCGTGCGCGCATTACCCGGCGTGCCGTGCGGCAACTTGCGCTGGCACCGGGGATGGACGTCTACGCACTGATCAAGGCGGTGTCGCTTGACCGGCATGGCGGACAGGTGTAGTATAAAAAATACAATAAAAACATATACTTACATGCATTATCGAACATGAAAATATTTGGTTTCGCGGGCTATAGCGGCAGCGGAAAAACAACGTTGATCGAGAAACTGATTCCGTTGTTCACCGCGCGCGGTCTTAAAGTGTCGCTCATCAAACATGCGCATCACACCTTTGACGTGGACACGCCGGGCAAGGATTCGTACCGCCATCGGCATGCCGGTTGCACCGAAGTGCTGGTCACCTCATCGCGGCGCTGGGTGTTGATGCATGAACTGCGCGGCGCGGCCGAGCCGGATTTAAATGAGCAACTCATGCATCTGGTGCCATGCGATATCGTGCTGGTGGAAGGGTTCAAGCATGAACGGATTCCCAAAATTGAAGTGTATCGCGCGACAGTGGGTGAGCCATTGCTGCATCCGCATGATGCGAATATTGTCGCTATTGCCAGCGATGCGTCGCTTAACACCGCGCTGCCGCAACTGGATTTGAATCAGCCGCCGCAGATCGCCGCGTTCATGCTCAAGCATCTGGGGTTTGCCGCGTGAGTGCGGCATAATATCGCGATGATTACCTTGCTCTATTTTGCCCGCTTGCGTGAGACCTTCGGCATGGCATCCGAAACCTTGACCCTGCCAGTGGTCGGCAGCGAGGGCGCGGCGACGCTGGAAAGTGTGCGCGCCATGCTGGCCGCGCGCGGCGGCGTGTGGGCGCAGGAGCTGGCTGCCGGGCGCGCGTATCGTGCCGCGGTGAATCAATCCATCGCCCGCGCGGATACCGCAGTGAAGGACGGCGATGAAGTGGCCTTCTTTCCGCCGGTGACCGGAGGCTGACATGAGCGTGAGCGTGCGGGTACAAAGCGAAGATTTCGACATCAGCTCGGAGATCGCGACGCTGCGCCATGACAACCCGCGCATCGGCGCCATCGCCAGCTTCATCGGCGTGGTGCGCGACATGAACGAGGGTGACAGCGTTGCCGGGATGACGCTCGAACACTATCCCGGCATGACGGAAAAATCGGTGGAGCAGATCATCACCCAGGCGAGTGAACGCTGGCAGGTGATGGACGCGCTGGTGATTCACCGCATTGGCACGTTAAAACCGCTGGATCAGATTGTGCTGGTGGTGGTGAGCAGCGCGCATCGCGGCGATGCGTTCGCGGCGTGCGAGTTTATTATGGATTTTTTGAAAACCCAGGCGCCGTTCTGGAAAAAAGAGCAGACCGGCAAGGGTGCGCGCTGGGTGGATGCGCGCGCGGCGGATGACGCGGCGGCGCAACGCTGGCAGCGATGAACGCGGTGGGATTTTTCGCCGTCGGCGTGGGCGCGATGTTCGGCGCATGGCTGCGTTGGGGCTTGAGTGTGAGCCTGAATACCGTGCTGCCGAATCTGCCGTTGGGCACGCTGCTGTGCAATCTGGCCGGTGGCTTCATCATTGGCGTGGCGGTGGAGCTGTTCACCTTGCATCCGGTACTCGCGCCGGAAATCCGGCTGTTTGTGATTACCGGTTTTCTCGGCAGCCTGACCACTTTTTCCGCGTTCTCGGCAGAGGCGGTCGCGCTGCTGCAACGTAACGAATACGGTTGGGCGTTCGGCATGATCAGCGCGCATCTGCTGGGGTCGCTGGCAATGACGCTGCTGGGTATTGCGCTGGTCAAGGCCTTAACCTAACCACAGCCATAAAAATATTGTTTAAAAACAAATATTTACCATATATTCTTCTGGTGTGATGGATGCAAGTTGCTGAATCTACAAGGCAATTCGTGTATTATTCGCGCCAAGGACATTAACATCGATTCATCCGGTTTTCGGTCGAGTCCTTTCGTGGCAGTCGCAGCCTTCGAGATTTTTTGATCTCCTCTGCTGCGCCCCGAACCTTAAAACCCCAAGTTGAATCTACCTGAACCGGTTCCAGCGGCTTTTGTCGCGGCAGGCAGATCGCAGGGAGAAATCTTTTGAGTCAGTTGTTTGCCGATCTTGGCCTGATGGACGATTTAACGCGCGCGGTGGCCGATCATGGCTATACGCAACCCACGCCGGTGCAGATACAGGCGATACCCGTAATACTTGAAGGCTGCGATGTACTCGCGGGCGCGCAAACCGGCACCGGTAAAACCGCCGGCTTTACGCTGCCGCTGTTGCAGCGCCTGATGGAAAATCCGCCCGAGCCGGGCACCTATCCCGTGCGCGCGCTGATTGTGACGCCCACGCGGGAACTTGCGGCGCAGATCGAAGAGAGTGTGCATACCTACGGCAAGTATCTGCCGCTGCGTTCGGCGGTGGTATTCGGCGGCGTCGGCATCGGGCCGCAGGTCGATGCGTTGAAAGCGGGCGTCGACATACTGGTGGCGACACCGGGCCGCTTGCTCGATCACGCCAACGAGCAGACGGTGGATTTGTCGCAAGTGGAAATTCTGGTGCTGGATGAAGCCGACCGCATGCTTGATATGGGTTTCATTCACGACGTGAAGCGCATTCTGGCGCTGCTGCCCAAGCAGCGGCAGAATCTGTTGTTCTCGGCGACCTTCTCCGACGACATTCGCGCGCTGGCCGATGGCCTGTTGACCAACCCGGTGATGGTGGAGGTGGCGCGGCGCAATGCAGAGTCCGAGTTGGTGGCGCAACGCGTGCATCCGGTGGGCCAGGATCGCAAACGCGCACTGCTCGCGCATCTGGTGAAAACCGGCGACTGGAAACAGGTGCTGGTATTTACGCGCACCAAGCATGGCGCGAATCGCCTCGCGCATCAACTGGGGCGTTCCGGCATATCGGCGACGGCAATTCACGGTAACAAGAGTCAGGGCGCGCGCACCAAGGCGCTGGCGGATTTCAAGGCGGGCCAGGTGCGCGTGCTGGTTGCCACCGATCTCGCCGCGCGCGGACTCGATATCGAAGAGCTTCCGCACGTGGTCAATTACGATTTGCCGCACGTGGCCGAAGACTACGTACACCGCATCGGGCGCACCGGTCGCGCGGGCAGCACGGGCGAAGCCATTTCACTGGTGTCGCCGGAAGAAAAACCGTTGCTTGCCGAGATTGAAAAACTGCTGCGGCGCACGGTGGATCAAACCGTGATTCCGGGATTTGAAGCGGGCACCGAAACCGTCGATGACAAGCGGGATGCGAATGAGCCACGGGAGCCCCGCGAATCCCGCCAACAGAGAGAACCCCGAGAGCCACGGGCGCAGCAGGCCCCGCGCGAACCGCAACAGGGGCAGGGACTGGAACCAGGGCCGCAGCGTCAACCACCGCAACAAAATCCGCGAGGCGAAGGCGGCGACGCGAATGCGCCGCGCGAAGGCCGCGGCCGGCGCCGCAGCCGTGGGCGCAACCGGGGCCGCGACGGCGGGGCGCCGCGCGACAGTGCAGCGCCGCGTGAGTTGCAGGCGAGTCCGGCGGCGGCGGGTAACGAAGCGTTGCCGGCAGAGCGGCAGGAACGTCCTCGTCACGAGCGTGGTGAGCGAATTGAGCGTGGCAATCGTAGCGAGCCGGGCCAACCCCGCCGCAATAGTGGCGCAAATAACGGGCCCGGCAGCGGCGCCAATCGCAGCGATGCCGCCCGCGAAGATCGCGACAATCGCGGCAACCGTGATACCACGTCGCGCAACCCTCGCAACGTAGTGCGTGATGACGATTTTGGCAATCGCATCCCGCCCGCGAAAGGGAATCGGCATCAGGGATTGTTCAGCGCCAGCGGCGAGATCAACGAGGAGCACGACAACCGCGGCAATCGGATGCCATCGCCCTCGAAAAACCAGCGCAATTTCGATACCGAAGACGAAATCAACTTCAATATTGCGGCACCTGCAAAGCCATCGGTATATGACGACGATGCGCGCCAACCCGATTCGAATACAGGGCAGATGTTTCCCTCATCAGCCGGATTCAATGGCGTGGGGCAGCCCCATCGTGGCAGGGGTGGAAATGGTGGCAGCGGCGGCGGTAGAGGGGGGCGAGGCGGCCGAAGCGTCCGTGGTGGCAGTGGCATGGGCGGCCGCGGTGGCAGCGGCGGTGGTGGTACGAGCGACAATCGCGGCAACCGGGACAATAGTACCAATCGCGGCAATCGCGGCACGGGTCTCAGTGCGGGCAATGGCGGCAATGGTGGCAATAGTGGTAACGGTGGCAACGCCGCCAACGGTGAAAGAGGCAACGGCAACGCGCGCGGCCGTGGCAATAATGGCCGCCGTCGCGGTCAGCCGCAGCGTCAGGGAGCCGGACAAGGGCAGCCGCAAGGTCAGGGCCAGCCGCGCCAGGGGCAGTCGCGCAATCAGCAGCGGCCACGGCAAAAAGCACCTGAGTGAGAACCCAGGGAAGATTTCAGTAACCGTTTGATCTGCACAGGGTGCGCGCGGCTGCGCGCGCACTGGCGCTAGCCGCTCTTTTTCTCGCCGCCCAGCGCTTCAACCAGATCGGTGAGCATGGCGGCCAGCTCGCCTGTCATCAGCGCGAAGTCGATGTCGAATTGCTCTTCGCCATCGTCATCCCGGTCGGCCTGATCCTGCGTATCATCCTTGAGAATATCGAGGAACGTCACGCGCTTGATCTGCAATTGTTCGGTCAGTACGAATGACACGCGATTTTTCCATGTCATCCCCAAACGCGTCGCGGTTTTGCCGCCGGAGATGTGCTCGCGGATTTCGCGGCCTTCCAGCGGGTGATTCACATAGCGCACGGTAGCGCGGCTCTCGCCGGATGCTTTCAATTCAAGGTCTTGATCGATGGTGAACGGCGCCGGCACCTGGCCCGAGCTTAACCATAAGGTCATTTGCGCCGAGGGCGACTGCTGGCATTCCAGGCGCCTGGCCTCGATCTCAACATCCGCGCCGATCAGCGATTCGAGCAGCTCATCGGCTTTTTTGTCGGCAGCGGTGTCCAGCACCAGCCAGTGGTTTACAGGGTCTATCCAGGCGCCAAGCGTGCGGCGGCGGCTTAACGCCTTCGGCATCAACTCTTCGAGCACGCGCTCGCGGATATCGCGCATTTGCTTGCGGCCTACCGGATGTTCCTGCTTTTCAGCCAGCGTCGCAGCGCGTTCTTTAGCGGTTTGCGTAATGATGGAGCCGGGTAACAGCTTTTGATTGGCGCCAAAGTGGATCAGCCATTGGCGCTGCAGGCTATGCACAAAGCGATTGTCCGCGCGCGACGGCACCCAGCCGCGTGACTCCATTTCAAAACTGCCGCAGGGCTGGAGGGCGTTGTCTTTGAGCTTTGCTTCAAGGGTTTCGACGTCGCCGCCGATCTTGGCGAGACGATAAACAAGGAGGTTTTTGAACCACATGATATGAGGGCCGGGAAAAAACTACAGGAGACTACGACGAGGGTATGAAGGGGGCGAGGCAGCAAAAAAGCGTGGATTATACCGGCTGATGTGCCACACCATTGAGGGAATGTTGTAATCCGTGGACCGGGGAGAGTACATTCCAATCCAAGTATGAGTCTGAACGGGCTGGATTAAGAGTGCGGTCAGGCGGCTGATTTTGATTGGTTATAAATGGACTTGAACATTATTGCGCGTGCCTGGTTCAGGAGTCGCGCGGCCTCATTATCGCTCACGGCGTTGGCCAGTGTATCGAGGTGCTGGAAGGTAATGCCGGGTTTCAGGAATTGCGCCGCGTCAGGCAGGGATTTGAACTTCTCATAGGGCGTCATCATCTGCTGGTAAGCATACCGCTTGCGTTGGCGGCCCTTGGCATCGGTGATCGTCTGGGCGTAAAAGCACGGGCGATGGAAGTTCACGTAAGGGTTCAAATGCTCGACGCAAAAGGCGTTTACCAGCGCCGCGAAGTGTTGCGGGATATGGCTGTAGCCCAAATGCTTGCGCACGATGGCGCCGTTCTTGGACTCGGCCAGCGCATTGTCATTGCTGTGGCGTGAGCGGGATTTGGTTTGCTCGACGAGCAATTTGTTGAGCAGCCTGGCGACGCGGTGGTTAATGTATTCCGAGCCGTTGTCGGAGTGAAAGCCCCTTATGACAAAAGGGAAACTCGACATCAGTTCTTCGAGCACCGGGATCAGGAACGCCTCGCTTATCCGTTCACAAGTGGCCACCGCCTCGAACTGCGTCACACAGTCCACGGCATTGACGTGATACAGCCCCTTCACGCCATCCTGATCGCCCTGATGCACGCTGTCCACGCGCAGGTAGCCCGGTTGATTATTGGGCGCG
>JAYVQD010000435.1:0-4734 GCA_043777275.1 Nitrosomonadales bacterium | reverse complement strand
TCACGGGTGGCGGGCCGGTAGCGCCAGGCGCAAGCTGCGCGATACAGGTCAGCGTGACCAGCACCACGATCGGCGCTAACGTCAATACCACCGGGCAGGTGAGTTCCACCAACAGCGGAACCGGTAACACGGCAACCGCAACACTGACAGTAACTGCCCCCGGCTCACCCGTGTTGTCGAAGTTAACTAACCCTAACCCGGTGGGGGTGAATCAACTTTCTACGATGACATTCACGATAGTCAACAAAGCAACCACTACCAATGACATGGCGTTCACCGACACCTTTCCTGCCGGTGTGGTGTATCGGGGAACGGTTGCCGGCGGTACTTGTGCAAGCAATACCGGCACCGCGTTCGCGCTGACCAATCATTTGGGCGCGGCACTGGTGGCGGGTACCAGCGTGGGTATCAGCGCCGTCGGCATCGACCTTGCCGGCAACGCGTCATGCACGATCATTATCAATGTATCGAGCGCCACAGCGGGGAATTACGCAAACCTCAACGCCAACATCACCGGGCTCGCCGGTGGTCTTACCGCCAACGTCAGCGATACGCTGTTGGTGGTGGGCACCACGCTCACCAAGGCCTTCAGCCCGACGTCGGTTGCCATCGGCGTATCTTCGAATCTGACGTTTACGATTACCAACGGTGCTGGTATGCCGGGTCAGGGCGGGCTGGCGTTTACCGAAACACTGCCTCTGGGCGTGGTGGTGGCGTCGGTGCCGGTTGCAACGCAATGCAGCGGTACTGTTACCGCAACAGCAGGTGGTAATACCATTTCCTTCAGTGGCGGCGCAATGGTGTTGGGGCAAGCCACATGCACTATCGTGGCCGCAGTCAATTCCAGCACGGCGGGCACGTATAACAACTCGCCTGCCAACGTCACCGGTGTGTCGGCGGGCATGACCAACAACGCGACAGCGACGCTGACGGTGGTCACGGGTGTGGCGTTGAGCGTGACCAAGACCGTGACCGTGGTCTGCGATCCGGTCAATTTTAACGGCACCGGTGGCGCGGGATTTTTCCCGCCGAAAAGCATCCCTGGCGCGTATATGCGGTACGAGATCAAGATCGAAAACGGCGCGGGCGCATTGACGTCGGCAACGTTGACGACGATTGGCGATACGCTGGATCCGAATCTTAATTTTGATGCGGATTTACGCACCGGCAACGCGAGCGCCTGCGCGACTTCTGCGCCGGAGAGTGGTGCCACGGGTAATGGATTTAAACTGACCTGTGCCGGAGGTACACGGCTCTGCAATACGCCCGTGTTCTACACCACCAATCCAGGCGATGATGCGATAGGCCTGTTAGGCTCGGCAGTTAATGCGAGCTTTGGCGACAGCCCGACCGGAACGAAAGCGTTGCCGACCGAAGCAGGCTACGGCCCCGGTGAACTCAAGCCCGGCGAGTCGGTGACGATTCGCTTCAATACCATCGTCAAGTAAGCGCCGCGGCGGGCTACGCCGCTGCGGCGATTTTTCTATACAATCCAGCTTCGTATCCGCGCACTGCGGTCTTGGCGGCCCTTCAGTAAATTCCCATATAAAACAAGGAGATAGATCATGTCCTCAGTTACAGCCCCAGTTACGTCTCACGCCATTCGCATTTATCAAAACGGCGGCCCCGACGTGCTGCAATGGGAAGAAGTGACCGTGGGCGATCCCGGCCCCGGCGAAGTGCGTGTGCGTAACACGGCGGTCGGTTTGAATTTTATCGATACCTATCACCGTTCCGGTTTGTATCCGATGCCGCTGCCGCTCACACTCGGCTCCGAAGGTGCGGGCGTGATCGAAGCGCTGGGCCCGAAAGTGAAAGGTTTTAAAGTGGGTGACCGCGTGGCCTACGCGCAACCGATCGGCGCCTACGCTGAAGTATTGATCCGTCCGGTGGCGCGGCTGGTGAAAATCCCCGCCGGTGTCAGCGATCAAACCGCGGCGGCGATGATGTTAAAGGGCATGACCGCGTGGTATCTGTTGCGGCGCACCTACAAAGTGCAAAAGGGCGACACCATACTCGTGCATGCGGCAGCGGGCGGCGTTGGACAGATTCTGTGCCAGTGGGGCAAGCACCTCGGTGCGACGGTCATCGGCACCGTGGGCAGCGATGCCAAGGCGGCTATCGCCAAGAAGGCGGGCTGCAAGCATGTGATTGTTGCCGCCAACGAAAAAATTTCGCAGCGCGTGCGCGACATCACCAAGGGCCGCGGCGTGCCGGTGGTGTACGACGGCATCGGCAAAGAGACCTTCATGGAGTCGCTGGATTGCCTGTCGCCGCTGGGCGTGATGGCGAGTTTCGGCAATGCTTCGGGTGCGGTGCCGCCGGTGAATATCGGCATCCTCGCGCAGAAGGGTTCGCTGTTTCTCACGCGCCCAACGCTGGTGAATTACACCGCAACCCGCGAAGACCTCGACCGCGCCGCGAAAGATTTGTTTGCAGTCGTCAAAGCAGGCAAAGTGAAAATATCGATCAATCAAACCTATCCGCTGCGCGAAGCGGCGCAGGCGCACCGCGATCTTGAGGGGCGCAAGACCACCGGTTCGACCGTGTTGCTGCCATGACACGGTGATATATAGTAAGTATTTGTTTTATAAGGATATTTTTTCATGCACTGCACGGGCGACCGGCGGACAAGGTATGGCGTCTTGCGCCGTGCGCGTAAAGCGGGTTACGTGGAATCCACGCGCCCGGTTTAGCGCGTTGCGCCGTTGTCGTTAGTTACGACACCACCAAGGCGCGTTCGTCCCATTCATCGATCCAGTCCTGCAACTCGTTCGCGGGCATCGGCTTGGCGATGAAAAATCCCTGGGCGATGTCGCATTTCGAGCGGCGCACAAAATCCCAGTCGGCCCGGTCTTCAACGCCTTCGGTGACGATGCGCATGTCCAACTGCTTGGCGAGCGTGACGCTGGTATCAAATATGGAGCGTACGGTCTCGTTTTCCCAGGCGCCATGCACGAAACCGCGATCGATCTTTAATTCGTCAAAGGGAATGTCGCGCAATTGCGCGAGCGACGAGTGCCCCGTGCCAAAATCGTCGATCGACACCCGGAAGCGTTTGAGGCGCAGCCGGGTGAGAACTTCGAGCGGGATCCGCTGATCCTGCATCAGGCGGCTTTCAGTCACCTCCAGCGTGACATCTTGCGGAGCCACGCCCGCGAAGGACGCTTGTGTGGCAACGTAATCGGCGAACTCCAGCGAAGCCAGGTCGTCCATCGATACGTTGATCGCCAGATGCAACCCCAGTCCCGATGCCTCTTTCCAGATGCTGGCCTGCGCCAGCGAGCCGTCGATAACCACACGCGTGAGATCGCGTATCAAGCCATTCGCTTCCGCCACACCGATGAACTGGTCGGGAAGCACCAGGCCATCCACCGGATGCACCCAGCGTACCAAGGATTCCACGCCGACCACATGCCCATTCACCAGCGACACCATCGGCTGATAATGACTGACCAACTCCCCCCCGGAGATGGCCATTCCCACCTCTTCAGCGCTATAGATTTTCTGCGTCGACGCCGCGTCGCTCCAGGCCGTGGGCTTCCAGCTCTGCAGGAGTTTTTCCAGTCCGTCCTGCTTGACCGGCTTGCGCAGGTGGCCGAGCATCGTGATCATGTGCGCCCGTACCAGCTTCTCGGCGGCCTGCAACACGCGTTCACCCTCGCCGCTGAGCAGGATGAGGCTGCCGGGATACTCGCGCTTGACCAGGTAGCGCATGAATTCGACGCCGTCCATAACCGGCATATTCAGATCGAGCAGAATCAGATCAGGCGGCGAGGCCGATAAGTCTATGGTCTCCAGCGCAACCACCGCGCCTTCGCAGGTGGTGACGGAGGTATATCCCAGGTTGACCAGCGTGCGCGCATGCAGCTTCAATATGAACGGGTCGTCGTCAACCACCATAATTTTTATTGCGGCCTTATCGAACATTATTCCTGCTCCTTTCTACTTTCTACTATCGACGTCGGAACGATTGTTAGAGCCATTTTTACAATGGTTCGAATGCCGCGTAAATTCAATTCCTGCACTACACAGTAGTATATCCAAATCTTACTCCCTGTAGTCCGCTGAACTATCTGTCGCAAGTTCGCGGTGCGTGGACGCGGGAGGGGCGGGCGGTGGGGGAGGTGGGGGAGGTGCGGGAGGTGCGGGAGGATAGCCGGTGTTGCTCCTGCTGCGGGAGCGTCGGGGTAGCGTCTACTGCGGACTTATTGAGTTTTCCATAAATCGTGACAAACCAAATCCGTTCGCCCTGAGCTTGTCGAAGGGCAGCAAGGCTTCGACAAGCTCAGCCCGAACGGTGTAATGAAATAGGGAAAGATCAATAATGCGGGGATCGTGGTGACGACGTATCCGCAACGCTAAACGGCTAAGGTGCGTCGGCTGGCGGTGATAGCCGCGGCGCTTATCGCTTATGGGTTGGGGGTCACAAGGTAACCCTAACCCCGGATCAAGTCCGGGGCAGGCGCTGCAAGGGCCGCCCGCCATCGCGGGCGGCCGTGCTGCACTCTACTTATGCGCCGGCGCCTGCGACACGACATCAATACGGTCATTCAGCGCGCGATCGCGTGTTGCGATGCGCCGTGGGTCTGTGTGCGCGAACTGCGTGCCCGTGGCGCCCGGCGTGATCACGCCGCCGTCCTGAAATATCACAAGGCTTCCGTGTTTGCCGTAAACAGAATCCACCCAATATTGCTGTGCGGTAATTCCGCTTCTTGAAACCAGGCGCGTCAC
>JAYVQD010000434.1:0-4741 GCA_043777275.1 Nitrosomonadales bacterium | reverse complement strand
GAGCAGCGATTACATCTACGGCGGCGCGCCGTTTATTCTGCTCTCGCCGCAGCACGCGAACCTGTTTCACCGCGAGGGCTGGAGCAAGGCCGAGGTAAAACGCCGCTTGTGGGACGCCTCAAAAATACGCGCTGGTCGCTCCAAGGGCAGCGAGTTCGAGCGCATGGCCACCGGCCGCCGCGCGGAGCTGGGCGAAATCGGGTCGGAGTCGCTGGTGCCGATTTCGGAGAAGGCCGAAGACATCAGCATCATCGTCGCGGGCGGGCCGGGTTCCCACTCGGTGTTTGTGCCGGTGTCGGCGCATACGCGGTCGGTGACGAAAGAGATTGTGCTGACGGAGGGCGGCGGACCAAAACAGGTTTGAGGGATGGATACAGCCAATCATCCGTTCGGGGTGCGGATGGCACATTTGCAGCCAGACACGCAGATGATAGAATTTAAGCTGGTTTTTCCCATAATTTGAGTGATAAGGATCGAAACAATGGAACATCGCAGATCGCGCACGGATGGCCGCCGGGAGGGCAAAGAGCGCCGTAACACGGATCCGTCCAAACAAGACTCAAAGTACTCTGGCGTGGAGCGCCGCCATGGAGATCGTCGCACGGGCATGAGCCGCCGCGCGCCGCATTAGCCCGCAGAGCTCGTTCCGCGCACGGGCGCCGCACGAGTGCATCTGTGCGCGACTGACTGCCGGAGCCGTCTGCCCAACGCAATGGGCAATGCTTGGTAGTAGGCGGTGGGCCTTATTCGCTGCGCCACTGCATTTACGCCGCCTTCGTCGCCTGCCTTGCGTTGTCTGGTGAGGTCGGTGAGGCTGGTGGCAGCGAAATACTACTGCGCTTTTGTTCGATAACGGGCGCGTCGCACGGCGCCAGACGCCAGTGGATGCCACGCGTCGCTGCCAACGCAGGTTCTGATTTTCATTGCCTTACTCCCCTTTGATTCCCGCCTCTTTAATCACCTGCGCCCAGGTCGCGGTCTCAGACTTGATGCGCGCGGCGAGCTCCTGCGGCGTGCTGGTTTCCGGCTCTAGCCCCTGCCGCGACAACGCCTGCTGCACGTCGGGCATGGCGATCACCTTGAGTGATTCGTCGCGCAGGCGGCGAACGATGGATGGCGGCGTATTCGCGGGCGTCAGAAACGCATACCACGAGCCCACGTCGAATCCGGGAAAGCCCTGCTCTATCATCGTTGGCAATTCCGGCGCGACTTTCGAGCGGCGCAGCCCCGTGGTGGCAAACGCTTTCAGCCGGCCGCTTTTTACGTGCGGCATCGACGCCGCAATGCTGCCGAACAGCACCTGCACTTCGCCCGCGAGCAATGCGGTTGCGGCCGGGCCACCCCCTTTGTAGGCGATGTGCGTCATCTGGATGCCCGCGCGCTTGCTGAACAATTCCGCCGCCAGATGCAGCGGCGTGCCCGCGCCACCCGATGAAAAATTAAACGCGTTCGGCTTCTGCTTCGCCAGCGCGATGAATTCCTTGAGATTATTCGCCGGCACGCTCTGATGCAGCACCATGATGTATTGCGCGGTGGCGAGCAGGGTCACTGGCGCGAGGTCCTTCTCCATGCTGAAGCCCAGTTTATACAGCGTGGGATTCACCGTGAGGATGGTGTTGAAGCCGAGAAACAGCGTGTAGCCATCGGGATTCGCCTTCGCGACAATTTCGGCCGCGAGATTGCCACCTGCGCCGCCGCGGTTATCCACCACCCACGCCTGCCCCATCGCTTCGTGCAGCTTGGGCGTGAGGATGCGCGCGGTGGTATCCGAGCCGCCGCCCGGCGCGAAGGGAACGAGCAGGCGGATGGGGCGCGTGGGATAGACGGAATCGGCGGCCATTGCAGGCGCTGATAGCGTCATGGCAATAGATAACAATAGTGAATAAAAACAAATACTTACAGTCATTTCATGCTCCTCGCCCGTAGGGTGCGCACTGCGCACCGTTCCACATCCATCACGCGTGCGCAGTGCGCACCCTACCTTAATGTCAATCGCGGAATCTCGCCTGCGTCGGTCATGTCTTCCAATTTCCACAAACGTTCAAGCAAGCGATTGGTTTGTGCATCGGGCAGCACCTTCTTCGCCAGCGTGCGAAATTTCTTTTCGATCTCTGCATCGTTCATCGGATTCTTCCAATGCCCTTTGTGATGATCGACCACCGTGCTGAACGTCTCGCCGGATTTGGTGATGAGTTTGAAGTAACAACGCATCGCGTGCGGCATGTGCTTGTCGGCTTCAGCGGACGCTTTGATTTTGATCTTGCGCGTGAGCGCGCGTATCGCGGGATCGAACACATGCGCGTCGTCGAAATGTTCTTCCTGCACATCGCCATGAATCAGCGCCACGGCAACGGTATACGGCATGCTGTGATCTGCGGTCTCACGATTCGGTGGTTCCCATTTTTCCGGCGTGTCAGCCATCAGCACAATGGCAGTAGTCACTGTTTCAATCTGAATTTCGGCAATGTCTTCGGGCGAAGCCACTTTCTCGCGCATCTGCAACGCAGCCTCGCACACGGTTTGCGAATACTGGCCGAGCGGAAAACGCTTAATCAGACATTCCATGATTTTGAACGGCGCACTACGCTGCCCGCCGAGTGTATCCAGCGTAAACGACTTCCTCGCCACCGCCTTGAAATAACCGCCCACACCCTCGAATATCGGCGAAGGCCCGGTCATGCCGCGCGCCGCCAGCATCGCCGCGAACACCGCGTTGCGCGAGGCATTGGCATACGCGCAGCCCTTCCACATCGACACATTACCGATGCGCGTTTGATACAGCGCGTTGTTCGGCGCGATGCCGAGTTGCAGACAGTGCTCAAACTGTTTTCCCCTCAAACCAAACAACCACGCCGCAGCGATGGTGCTTGCCATGCCGCCGACGGTGACGTGGTCATAGCCGATGGGTTTGAGATCAACCTCATCACAGATGCGGCAAAACATTTCATACGCAAGCACGGTGGCCAGAATCACATCCTTGCCTGAACGCTGGTTGATTTCGGCAGCCGTCAGCACCGCTGCAATGCTGTCGCTCGGATGCCCCGATTCGCCGGTGCTGGTGTAACCGTCGTTGTAATCCAGAAAACGAATCATCACGCCGTTGGCAAAGGTGGCCAGTTCCGGGCTGGTTTGCAGGCCGCTGACCATCACCGTGGCGGGCTGCTTGCTGCTGGTCATATCCGCCAGCTCACGCGCGATTTTTTCCGGCGCGCTGCCGTAGCCGCCCAGCGCGCAACCGATGGAATCGATGATCACGCGCTTGGCGGTTTGGATGACATCCGGCGGCAGATCTTCGTAGCGCAGGTTGGCGGCGTAGGTGCTGAGTTGTTCAACGAGGGTCATGATTTCTCATCAATTCGGTTTTGTAGGACGGAAAAGCGTAGCGCCTTCCGCCATTTGCATATTCAACACTACAATCGTCCGGCGGAAGGCGCTACGCTTTTCCGTCCTACGAAACCACAAAAAAATCCCGCACACTCGCCTCATCCCGCAACCGCCACACCCGCTGTATCACCTGCCCCATTTCCGACTCGCCCGCGCCGCCGCTATACCCGGCCAGCCGCACCGCCTTGTCTTCAATCTCCGGGCGCGACAAGGTGTTGTCGGGGTCGCCTTTGGGTGACGATACTTTGCCTTCAAGTTTGCGACCATCCTTGGTGGTGGCGGTCACGTGGCCCAGCCAGCGCTTGGGATACGCGCCGTCGACCACCGGATCGAGCACCATGCTTACCTTGTCGTGAAAGCTGCGCGTGGCCAGGTCTTTCAAAGACGCCTCGGTAAAATCGGCCAGCCCCGCGCGTCCATGCACGGCTGCGAGCGCCAACACAAAACCCATGGAAAATTTAGACTGATGGATGGTCTGCGGATCGGTTACCGGCCCCAACACGTCTATCGCGCCTTGATGCACATGCGCAGTCACACTCACGATGTCGTCGTGTTTCAACTGGTGATCGCGCATCACCTTCAGCAGCGCATCCGCCGCCGGATGCGTATGGCGGCACGACGCATGAAACTTGAACGAGGTTTCCGTCATGCCCCAGCGCGTGCCGAGGCCGTCGATGAGTTTCGCCGGATCAGCGTCACTCGACATGCCTGCCGCCATGCCTTGTTTGCCTTCGAGAATTTTGTGCGCGCCGGTGAAACCATCGCGCGCGATGTACGCCGCCATCAGGCCATCCGCCGCCGCCTTGGCGGTGTGCAGTTGTTTGGAATCCGCCGCATCGCGCAGAAATTCCCACAAACCCGCCGCCATGGTGCCCGCCGAGCCGATGCAATGCTGCGTGGTGCGCGCATCGAGTTTGAGCAGGTGCGCGACACCCGCCGCCGCCGCCAGCTTGCCTGCGGTGCCTGTGGTGTGAAATACCTTGTAGTGGGAGCGGCCGAGAAACTCGCCCACGCGCACGCCGCATTCATAACCCGCCACCGACGCGGCAATTAAATCCTTGCCCGACGCGCCGGTTTCCTGCGCCGCCGCCAGCACGGCAGGAAACACCACCGTCGCCGGGTGGTAGACCGAGCCGTTATGCACGTCGTCCTGCTCAACCACATGCGAGGCCGCGCCGTTAATCAATGCCGCGAAAAACGGCGAGGTGCGCCCGCGTGTGGTGAGAATTTCGCATGGCCCGCCGGTTGGCCCCATCAATTTAGCGAACTTTTCCAGCGCCAGCACCGGGCGCGAGCCCTTGCCCGCCAGCCCGGAACCCAGCCAGTCGAGAAAGAAATCTTCGGTGCGTGACACCAC
>JAYVQD010000433.1:0-4742 GCA_043777275.1 Nitrosomonadales bacterium | reverse complement strand
GATTTACCCGTCGGTGAAAACCTGCAGGATCATTTGCAACTGCGCCTCGCCTACAAGATTCAGGGCGCGATGACGCTCAACACCATGCTCGATTCGTGGTGGTACAAAGCAAAAATCGCGCTCGAATACGCGCTGCACCGCACCGGCCCCATGACCATGCCGCCCTCGCAGACCGGTGCGTTCGTCAAATCCGATCCGTCGCAGCGCACCGCCAATCTCGAATACCACGTGCAGCCGATTTCGCTGAATCGCTTTGGCGAGCCGCCGCACAAATTCCCCGCTTTCACCGCCAGCGTATGTAACTTGCGCCCGACCTCGCGCGGGCATGTGAGCATCACCAGCACCGACCCGCGCGTGCCGCCGGCAATCGCGCCGAATTATTTATCCACCGATGCAGACCGCAAGGTCGCTATCGATGCGATCCGCGTCACGCGCCGCATCGTGCTGGAGAGCGAAGCGCTGAAAAAATATCAACCCGAAGAATTCATGCCCGGCCCGGCGTTTCAGACCGATGCGGAATTGGTGAAAGCCGCCGGCGATATCGGCACCACGATTTTTCATCCGGTAGGCACCTGCAAGATGGGCCGCGCCGACGATCCGAGTGCGGTAGTCGATACCGATTTCAAGGTGCGCGGCATCGAAGGGCTGCGCGTGATCGATGCCTCGATCATGCCGACCATTACCTCCGGCAACACCAACGCGCCGACGTATATGATCGCCGAACGCGGCGCGGCTGCCGTCAGGCGAACAACGGTGTAACCGAATTTTCCATGCTACTCATTATCGCCTCGCACAAAATACCCCTCCCCGGCATTCCCGCGCAGGCGGGAATGACGGGGTTGGTATGTGACGCTTCGTAACGCGACAACGCAGGAATATCCATTTTTGAGAAACCACCATGCCCGAAATCCAAAACCGCTACCGCTTCCTGCTGATCGAAGCCTTCCATCTCAAGACCAGCGCCAAACACAGCACGCGCACGTTCATCGGCCCCAAGGAGGAAACGCTGATGAATTACAAAACGCTCAAGCCGCTGCTCGACACCATTGAGTGGGGGCGCGATCCGGGGCCGGAGGCATCCTACGGCGATTGGCCGGTGGAAACGCGCGAGGAGTTCGATATCGTTGCCGCCGCGCGCCTGCCCATCGTGCGTCGCGCCTGCGAGAGCGGAAAATACAGCGGTATCGTGCTGCTCGGCGGCGGCGAGCCGGGCTTTCTGGCGTCGCGCGAGATCGGGCATCACTTCGGCATTCCGGTGACCTCGTGCGCTTATTCGCAAATGCACATCGCCTCCACGCTGGGCAATAAATTCAGCGTGGTCGATTTGGCTGAAAATCACAACATGTATTACTACGATCTGGTGCTGCGGCATCGTTTTCAGGATCGCTGCGCGTCAATCCGCAATATCAACTTTCCGCTGCCGCGCCCGCCGCACGTGGGCGAGACGACCCGCGCCGAACAGATGGCGAAAATCGCGCGCGGCGAAAAATCCGAAATGGTCGAAGCCGCTGTGGTTGAAGCCGTTGCCGCGATTGAAGAAGACGGTGCCGATGTGATTACGCTGGGCTGCTCCGGCACCTTCTGGCTGCAACCGTATTTGCAGCAACGTTTGAATGAAATCGGTTGGGATGTGCCGGTGCTGGAGGGCTACCGTTGCGCCATCACGCTGTGCAAACTGCTGGTGGATTTGGGCGTTACCGCCAGCGGCAACGTTTATCCGGCGGATCGCCCGAAAAAATGGCGTCGTAAAAAACTGTTTTAAAACAGATACTTACATATGATCACCCCTACTACTGCTACTACGCAACGCCGCACCGCACTGGTCACCGGCGCTTCCTACGGCATCGGTGCCGCCATCGCGATTGCGCTCGCGCGCGACGGTTACTATGTCGCTGTCACTGAACTTAACGCCGATGCGCTCGACGACACACTCGCACAAATCAAAGCACACGGCGCACGCGGCGTGGGGGTGGCGCTCGACACACGCTCACAAATCAGCGTCGAAGCCTGCATGCACGACGTGTTGAAATCGTTCGACGGCAAACTCGATCTGCTGGTCAACAACGCCGGTGTATTGCTGCGCAAACCCGTGATAGAAATGACGCGCGACGAATGGAACACGGTGATGGACGTCAATCTCACCGGCACGTTTTTCATGAGCCAGCAAATGGGCCGTCATCTCATCAGCATTCAGCGCAAAGGCAGCATTATCAGCATCGCCTCCACTCACGGCATCGTCGGCATCGGCGGCATTTCCGCCTACGGCATCAGCAAAGCGGGCATCACGCAGATGACGCGCATGCTGGCCATCGAGTGGGCGGAACACGGCATCCGCGTCAACGCCATCGCGCCCGGCACCACGGAGACACCGACGCGCAAAAAGTCTCTTGGCGCGGATCCCGCGCGGCGGCAGGCGATGATCGAACGTATTCCGTTCAAGCGCTTCTGCACCGAGGCCGATGTGGCGGGCATGGCGAGTTATCTGGCGAGCCCGGCGGCGGAATACATCACCGGGCAGACGTTGCTGGTGGACGGCGGCCTTACTTCCTACTGAGTGTCGTACTGAGCTTCCCACTGAGTGTCGCATCGTACTAACTCTGCAACATATGCAACGCATCCAGTTGCAGCATCAGTGCCAGCTCGTCACCGAAATACCAGCCTGATTTCCACTTGCCGTCCTGAAACTTCAGGATGCCGATTTCTTCCGCTTCGATGCGTTTGCCCGTCGGCGGATGACCGTAGAGATTCACCGTCTGCGTGCCGGCGATCTTGAATTGCATCCACACGGTGTCGCCTTCGGCGATAAAGCTGTCGATGAGATCGCGCCGATCCGGCAATGCACGCGTCGGCGTTTCTGTCGCAACACCTTTCGACACACCGTAATTGCGCAGATGCTGAAAGCCTTGCCGCAATTGCTTGTAATCCGCAGCGCGATCGCCTGCGGGGGGCGCCGCGCCTTTGGAGCGCGCCACCATCAAACGGTTGCGATCTTCGCGCGTCACGAGCGCGCCTGCCTCCAATCGTTTCAGCACGGCGTTCGGGTTTTCACCCGCGCCGGAAACGGGCGGCACGATGCGTTTGCCATCCTTGCGCGCGGGCAGCGTCGCCCCCAACTGTTTGAGCAGCCCGGCTTCATCGGCCAGAAACCAGCCTTCAACGATCTTGTCATGGGCGATGCGCAGAATCGCTGCTTCGTAGACGTCTACTTTTTTCCCGGTGGGGGCGATGCCGAACAAATTGCCCTGATGCGTGCCGGTCAGCCGGAACAAAATCCCCACGCGGTCGCCCTCGGCAATGACCTCCTCGATCACATCCACCCGGTCAGAAAACGCGCCGCGCAAAAAAGCGCCCGTGCCGGGAAACCCCTGCCCTGCGGCGTTGGCCGCCAGATGATGCATGCCGCCACGCACGCGCTGGTAGTCGGTCGCGAGCACTTCTTTCATCACCGCATCCTGATCCGGCGCACCCTGGGCTTTTTTAAAGCGCAGCGCCAGCGCTTTGTTGCGCTCCAACGCGGGACTGCCTTGCGCTGACACCCATCCGCTTTGCGCGGCATGCATTATCAATCCGGCGCCTGCAGCGCCTTTGACGAATCCGCGACGTGTTATGGACATGCCTCCTCCAATGGAATTAACCGTTCACTTATCCAGCAAGCACAGGTAGTGATGATTGAAAGTGTCTTGCAGCGTGCCGGGTTAGTTTATCATTCGCGGCACGCTGTTTCGGAAAGGTCAGTCATGCGATTTACTTCTATTATTTGCGCCCTCGCCACCGCGTTCTTGTGCAGCCAGGCAACCGCGCAGCCGGTGCAGCCCGCCTACCCCGCCAAAACCGTGCGCATCGTGATCCCGTTTGGCACCGGCGGCACCAACCTGATGGCACGCTGGCTTGCGCCCAAATTCACCGAAGCCTTCGGACAAACCTTTGTGGTTGATCCGCGTCTGGGCGCGGGCGGCAACATCGGCAATGAGCTCGTCGCGAAATCGCCACCCGACGGCTACACCCTGCTGATCGCGCCGCCGGGGCTGGTGTTTAGCCCCTTTCTCTACAAAAAAACCGGCTACGATCCCATTCGAGATTTTACCTCTATTGCGCTGCTCGGCAGCGTGCCCAATGTGATGGCAGTGCATCCGTCGGTGCCGGCACAATCGTTGCAGCAGGTAATCGAGCTGGCGAAAAAGCAACCGAAGCGGCTGTCGTATGGTTCCGGCGGCATCGGCTCCACCAATCACCTGGCGATGGAGGCGTTAAAGTCGCTCACCAAAACCGATATCGTGCATGTGCCGTACAAAGGCGCGACCGTAGCACTGGTCGATCTGATCAGCGGGCAAGTCGATATCGTGGTAGTCGCCGTGGTCAGCGTGTCGCAATACATCCAGCAAGGCAAGCTGCGCGGCATCGCCACGTTAAGTCCCAAGCGCTCGCCCGCGTTGCCGAATTTGATGACTACCGCCGAGGCGGGCCAACCGCAATTCGTGATGGAAAACTGGTATGGGCTGCACGGCCCGGCGGGTATGCCGCGCGACATCGTGGAGCGTCTAAATGCCGAAGCGATCAAGGCCATCAGAATGCCCGACACGCGCGAACGGCTGGGCAGTCAGGGCTTTGATTTATTTCCGAGCAGCCCGCAGGAGCTTGCGGCGCTGATGAAAAGCGAATACGCGCGGTTCGGAAAAATCGTCAAGGACGCGGGCATTACGCCGGAGTAATCTGGACTGCGGGCAAGGGAACACTTGTAGCGG
>JAYVQD010000432.1:0-4743 GCA_043777275.1 Nitrosomonadales bacterium | reverse complement strand
CCGGGGCACTGGCGGTTTGGTCCTTGCGCGCCGCACCCGACGCGACTGCGCCGTCTGCCGGAGACACCGTTTTCTCGCTACGTTGTTTTTTAGCGAGCTCGGCATAGGTTTCAGGCGCGGCCGCTACTTTGGATTCCATTTTGGGTTCCGCGATGGATTTATTGTCCGCCTCGCTGCGAGGTTTTTCCGTCGGCTCCGGCTTGGCCGGTGCGGCATCGCGCAGCATCGCGTCCGGTTTTTCAGCTTCGGCTGCCGGGGGCGCCTTGGCGGCGGATGCGGATGCGGCTGCGGATGTGGCCGTTGCTGGCGCTGGCGCTGACGCCGGCGGCTGCGCCAACTCGTCGCCTTTTTCTTCGTGTATCAACGTCACCAGGCTCACGCTCAACACCATCACCGCCGCGATGGACACGGGCACGTACCAATGGCGCTTCGCGCGTACGGGCGCTGCGCTCGCTTCGCCACCACCGCCACCACCGCCCGTCAACCGCGGACGCGCACTCACCTCCCGCCGCGCCGCCGCGAGGATGGCTGCGTCGAGCGCTGCGGGCGGCGCTTCGCGTGACGCCGCCGCCAGCAAGCGCGCCAGCTTCGGATCACGTTCCAGGTTGTCGTTGTTTACTGCCACGATGCCAGTCCTTGTCTGATCTTGCTCAGGGCGTAACGCAGTCGGCTTTTCGCCGTCTCGCGCGTGACGCCCGTCGCGTCGGCAATTTCTTCCACGCTCAGGCCGCCTTCGTATTGCATCACAAATGCCTCGCGCTGCGATTCGGGCAGCGCGCCGAGCAATTCGAGCAGTTGTGCCGCTTGCTGTTTGATGTCCAGATGGCGCTCCGGTTCATCGCGCGGCGCAGCTTGTGGTTCGGCGACAACCGCGGCCCCGTCGTGATCCTCGGTGTCGTCATCAAAAGACACCATCACCGCATTGCCGTGCTTGCGATAATGGTCAATCAGCCGGTTGTGCGCGAGCTTGTAGAGATAGGTGGTGAATTTCGCCTGCACGGTGTAGCTCGCGCGCGCACGAATCAGATTCATCCACACATCCTGAAACAACTCGTCGGCCACACCCGCATTGCGGCACTGGCGCAGCATGTAGCGATACACCGCGCCCTTGTGTCGGCGATACAGCGTGTCAAATGCACCCGCATCGCCATCGCGATAGGCAAGCATGAGTTGTTCGTCGCTGACAGCGGCACTGGTATCCATAACGGATGCCAGTATGCAGAAGCGCGCGCATACCGGCAACCGCTGTCACGATTCACGTCACCGCACTAACGCGGATCGGGCACAAACTGTCCCGGGAATGGCGTGGGCGTCGGCGTCGGCCGCGCATATACCGGCGGCTGATGAATCACGCCCTGCGCCAGCAGATTTTCATAGGTGTCGTAGTGAATGGTGATGATCTCCGCGGGCGAGGTGCCGGCGCGCTCGAATTGCGTATGCGTGACGTGCGATTCTTCACTGCGCCCATGGCCGGTGCCCAGCGTGGTGGATTTTTGCGGGGCGCGCGTTATGGACGAGTCAGCGTCGAATCCGCGCGCGCCAAGCGTTGCGCGGCCTCTGGCACTACTACTGTCTTGCGCCGCGCCAGCTTGCGCTTCGGTTCGGGCTTCGGCTTGCGCGGCGGGTGCTTCCTCCGCGCGCGCGCGGTCCATCGGCGCACCGCTTGCAGCGCCTTCGCTCGACGAAGGAAACGGCGAATCAGAGCGCGAGTCGGAACGCGAATGCGGACGCGGCCACGGACGTACTGGCGGATCAATCCGCACCGGCGGTTCCAGTTTTTTGCGAAACACCGCCACGCCAATCACGCCCACGTTTTGCGGACGGCCCGTGCGCGCCGCATACGAATTCTGATGCTCGGTAAAATAAAACGCCGCGATGCGATCCATGCTCTTGCGCCAGCCGCGGATGTCGAACGCCTGCTGGTTGCCCAGCACATAGCCCGTTTGGTTCCAGTTGGCGGTTTCTCCCGACACCGCATTCACACCATCGACCGACACCACCGACAGAATTTCCGCGCGCCCGCGATTCGCCACGCGGATCTGATATTCGTTGCCGGGTTTGCCCACCACGTAATAGCGACCGTTGTGCTGATGAATCGGCAGCGTGCGGTTTTCCACACGATCGTACACCGTCACGTCAGCGATGCCGCCCACCGCACCTGCCACACCGGAGAATCCGGCGGCAATAGATAAGTATATGATTTTGTTTAATAATTTCATTATTCGCCTCAGGTAAGTTGCGCATCACTGCGATGCTGAGGCTGTAAACGGCGGTACGCGGCAAGTGGGGTTAAACAGGGAGTAAACAGCCGCTGCGTTAGCGGCTACGACCTTCGTTCTAATCCGTCAGACGAATGGTTTTCGTCGTGACGCGGGCACACCATGACCATGCGCCTCACTCACTTGCCAAGGGAACCGCCGTGAAAATCGTGGACAAAATAGCCGCCGTCATCGTCACCCTGCTGCTGTATTTCGTCATCGCGATGCTGCAAATGCCGAAAGCCGCTCGCGCGGCGGAGGGCTTTGACCTGCCGGGATCGCCAGCGCCTGCGAATGGCGCCGAACACCTTGCGACTTGCGCAAAACAAAGTGCCACTATAGTATCACTCCATGCGCACCGAACTCGTCACCACGCTGAAGCGGCAAGCCACCGAAATTCTGTCGGAACTTGAGCGCGACAAGCAGCCCATCCTGATCACGCAACACGGACTGCCGAGCGCGTATCTGGTCGACGTCGAGAGTTACGAACTTTTCCAGCAACGCATGGCAGTGCTGGAAGGTGTCGCCAGGGGTGAAATGGCCATCGCCGAAGGCCGCGTGGTATCACACGCCCAGGCCAAGACCCGCATGGCTCGATGGCTGAAATAGTCTGGACCGAGCCGGCGCCGACTGACCTCGACGCCATCGCCGATTACATCGCCCTGGAAAACCCCGAAGCCGCCTCGCAACTGGTGCGGCGCGTGTTTGAACATGTGGGCCAGTTGGCGGCGTTTCCCGAAAGCGGCAGCAAACCCGCCGAATTGAAAAAGTCGCGCTACCGGCAGATTGTCGAGCCGCCTTGCCGTGTGTTTTACCGTTACGATGGTGAGCGTGTGTTTGTGCTTTATGTCATGCGGTCGGAACGGTTGTTGCGCAAAGAAAGGCTTGCTGGGCGTGAGCGGAAGAAAGACTAACCCTCGGTGACAATCAAAAAGCCCATCATCTTGTCGTGATCTTCGCCGCAGAAGTTGTCGCACACAAAAGTGAATTTGCCCGCTTTGTCCGCCACGAAGGTGACTTCAATCGTTTTGCCGGGTATGGCATCGGCGCGCACGTTGAAATCCGGCACTGAGAATCCATGCGCGAAGTCCTTCGAGGTCAGCACGAGGGTGACGCGCTGGCCTTTTTTGACTTTGATTTCTTTCGGGCCGAAATCAAATTTGCGGGCTTCAACGGCAATGCGCAGCGCGGGCTCCTGCGCATGCGCCGCCGATTCAAGATACAACGAGGTGACGGCAGCACACATCAGCATTGCCGCTGCGACCGCTTTGAATCCACGCGTGATTTTTTTCATGGATTAACCGATGTTCTGTTCGCGCATTTGCTGCGCCGCGCCGCTGGCCGTGGCGCGCACCGTGCGCCAGCCGAGGCCGTTGTAGGGCTTCGCGGCGTCCCACGGCAATTGCGTTTTGGCCTCTGCCGTGCCCATCGGCGACAGCGGAAACATCACCGCTTTTGAGGCATGATGCTGGATGTGGCCTGTGGTGTGATGATGCTCGTGATGGATGTGACCGTAAAACACGGTGACATTCTTAAATGGCATCAACAGATCAATCGCCTGCTGGCCGTCGCGCGTGGCCCAATCCCATTGCGGATACATCGAAAACAGCGGACGGTGCGTGAGCACCACGATCGGTTGATCCACGCGCTGTTTCGCCAGATCCTCTTTCAGCCACGCGATCTGTTTCGCGCCCAGTATCGGCGCCGGGTCGGAGATGTTATCCAGCACAATGAAGTGGATGCCTTTGTGCTCGAAGGTGTAGTGCAACGCGCCGCCGAACACTTCAAGATAGGCTTCGCCACGATCGAGCGAGGCATCATGCTCGCCCGCGAAGTAACGCACCGGTACATTGAGGCTGCGCGACATATCCTGAAACTCGCGCAGGCGCTGGCGGCGCAGTTTGGGGTCGTCGGTGGTCTGCGTGAGATCGCCGGTGAACACCACGAAATCCGGTTTTTGTTCGAGGCCATTCACCGCAGCCAGCGCGCGGATCAAGGTGCCGCGCGTGTCGGGATTCACTTTCGGATTGCCGTAACCCCAGTGGATATCGCTCAATTGCACGAAACTGAAATCCGTTGCGCCTGACTGCCCCATACTCGCGCAACCCGGCAGCGCGGAGGTAAACACCAGTCCGCCGCCCACGCCCGCCATTTTCATGAAATCCCGTCTGCTGTAGTTTTTGTCGTCCATGGTGATCTCCTGATTGGTGGTCTAAAGTATGAAAACATCCCATCAGCCATGAAGACTGATGCGGCGCGCGATTTATTCCGGAAATTGCGATGTCACATTCGTGGAATAAAACGGCGTGCGGTAGAGTCTCAATGCTGTTCACTTAGCCGTTCGTGGTGAGCTTGTCGAACCACAAATGCCCTTCGACAGGCTCAGGGCGAACGGGCAAAGGGCTTACTCACTAGTCGATAATTAAGGCGACAATTGTGGAACTTTCGAGCGGCACGTCGATCAAACTGTTTATGAAAAGAGACG
>JAYVQD010000431.1:0-4744 GCA_043777275.1 Nitrosomonadales bacterium | reverse complement strand
TCCAACACATTGAAATCGGTGACACCCGTGTTAATCATTTGTACGCGTAATATCAAACAGTTAAGTCGCACTCACCCCACAATCTCCGCACAGCAGTGGGATGATCTATCGAAAGTCATAGGAGGCAACCCTGAATGAACCGATTGTCGGACGCTGTCTTATTTGTCATTCCAAAATATAGAGTTATAACATTAACTAATTGATTTAATTGAAAATATATCTTATATTCTCCATTCGCGAATAGAGAATTCAACGCAAAGGCATCATGTACCGTGGGCAATCCAATCCGCAGATCGTGCTCAGGCCGCAGGACCTGGTGGTGCTGTTGCGTCTCGCGCTGACGCCCGGCGAGGTGCCGACCTATGCGGCGCTGGCCGCGGAACTGGGGATGACGGCGTCGGAAATTCACGCGGGGCTGGAGCGTGCGGTGCTGGCGCGGCTGGCCCGCAAGGATGGCGCGGGCAAGCCTGTCGTAGTGCGTGAAGCGCTCAAACAGTTTGTCACGCACGGCGCGTGTTATGCGTTTCCGGCGCTGCGCGGCGAGGCGACGCGCGGGCTGCCCACCGGATACGCCGCACCGCCACTGAAGGACAGGATTGTGCAGCCGAACGAGCCACCGCCGGTGTGGCCGCACAAGGACGGCACGGCGCGCGGCATGGCTTTTTATCCGCTGTATCCGACGGTTCCCATAGCTGCCGGACGCAATCCTGCGCTGTATGAACTGCTGGCGCTGTTTGATGCGATCCGTGGCGGCAGTGCGCGCGAACGCGCGCTGGCAGCGGAGCTGATAGCCGAGCGGCTCAAGAGCTGACGCAGGTGAATCCGAACGACCCCAACGTGGCGCTGCTCGAAGTGGTAGCGCAGCATTTGAGCGATGCCTTGCGCGAGCAACTGGTGTTCGTCGGCGGTGCGGTGGCCGGCTTGCTGATTACGGACCCTGCCATGCCGCCCCACCGATGATGTGGACGTGGTGGCGCAGGTGGTGGCGTTACGCGACTATCACGCCATTGAACGCGACCTTGCCGAGCGCGGTTTCAAGCGTGACATGCGCCGGGATGCGCCCGTGTGTCGCTGGCGCATCGGCGAAGTGGCGTTGGATGTGATGCCGACCATGGAATCGGTGCTCGGTTTTTCGAACCGTTGGTATCCGCTGGCGACGCGGACGGCGCGCATGGTTCTACTGCCCGGCGGGGAGAAAATACGGTTGATCAATGCACCCGAATTCATCGCGACCAAGCTCGAAGCCTTCTCGGGTCGGGGCAACAGCGATTATCTGTTCAGCCATGATTTGGGTGACCTGTTGACCGTGGTTGATGGGCGTGCCACGCTGCTGGCAGAATGCGGGGCCAGCGATGCCGCACTGAAAGCGTATCTGCGCGACTGGTTTGCCCGTCTGATCGCAACGCCGCCGTTCATGGAAGCGCTGGCCGGCCATTTGTCGGGCGACGCTGCCAGCCAAGAGCGGCTGCCGGAACTCGAGCGCAAACTGCGGGTGCTTGCGCAACTGGAATAAGTCATGCACAACTACGGTATCGTCAAAAAACTCTGAAACAACCAATCCTCATGTCCAATCTTCCCTTATCCGGCATCACCGTAGTCTCCCTAGAACAAGCGGTTGCCGCACCCTTCGCCGCGCGCCAACTCGCGGAGCAGGGCGCGCGCGTCATCAAGATTGAACGGCCCGAAGTCGGTGACTTTGCGCGTGGTTACGATCAGGCGGTGCTTGGCCAGTCCGGGTATTTCCTGTGGCTTAACCGCAATAAGGAAAGTCTCTCGCTGGATATTAAAAAAAGTGAATCAAAACAAATACTTGCGAAGTTAATCGCCAAGGCGGATGTGTTCATCCAGAACCTCGCGCCGGGTGCCGCGAAGCGCCTCGGCCTGGGCGCGGATGAGTTGATGGCGAAGCATCCGCGACTCATTGTTTGCGATATTTCCGGCTACGGCGACAGCGGCCCGTATGCGCACAAGAAAGCCTACGATCTGTTAATCCAGAGCGAAGCGGGCATTCTGGCGGTGACGGGCACGAAAGACTCGCCGGCGAAAGTGGGCGTGTCGCTGACCGACATCGGCACCGGCCTGCATGCGTACTCGGGCATTCTGTCTGCGCTGTTTCAGCGCGAGCGCACCGGCAAGGGCGCGCGCATCGAAGTTACCATGTTCGAGGCGATGGTCGAATGGATGAACCATCCGCTGATGTACGAACACTTCGGCGGCAAGACCATGCAGCGCGCCGGCCCCGATCACGCCATCATCGTGCCGTATGGTCGCTTCACCGCGGGTGACGGCAAAGACGTGATGCTCGGCATCCAAAACGAACGCGAGTGGGCGAAGTTCTGCGAGCAGGTGCTGGGCCAACCCGAGCTCGCCACCGACCCGCGTTACCACAACAACACCCAACGCCTGGCTGCGCGCGACGAGCTGATCGCGTTAATCACCGGCATTTTCTCGACGATGACCGCGGAACAAGTCGTAGCGAAACTCGACGAAGCCGGCATCGCCAACGCGCGCATGAACACGCCGCAGGAAGTATGGGATCACGCGCAACTTAAAGCGCGCAACCGCTGGCGTGAGGTCGATACCCCTGCCGGGCGCATTGAAGCGCTGCTGCCGCCGGTAACCAACGCCGGATACGAAGTGCGCATGGATGCGGTGCCCTCGGTGGGGCAGCATACCGACGCGATATTGCGCGAGCTGGGGTATGGTGAGATGGAGATTGCGGGGCTGCGGGCGGGGGGTGTAGTGTAGTGATGGAACAGAAGTCGCGCAGGGTATAGGTAGCATGCCGCTATGTTGTGATCATGTGATGCAACACCAGCACCGTCATTCCCGCGCAGGCGGGAATCCAGAATACTGTATCAGTTGCAACGCCTCATGGGTTCCCGCCTGCGCGGGAACGACGGTAAGTGAAGTTTTTTTGTGATGGGAGGTAACACCATGCAGGTACACGAATTGGTAGCCCGCTTCGCCAAAGCCGGCGAGAGCGCTGACTCCATGAACGCCGCGCGAGAGGAACTCGAAGCATTGCGAGGTGACCTCGGTGCGATTGAGCAGGCGCTCAGTTATGTGTCCGGCACCGGCGGCAATGCGAAGCAGGTGTTCTATCGATCACCCACCATTACGCTGCTCAAAGTTTGTTTTCCCAACGGACGCCGCACGCCGCCGCACACGCATGGCGCATGGGCGCAGATATTGCTGTTGTCAGGCGAAGAAAAAAACACTTTGTATCGCCGCGAAAATGGCGCCTTGCGCAAGGCCGGCGAAATGACGCTGACGGGTGGCTCGATTCTGCCGATGCTGGCTGAGACTGCGCATGTGGCCGAATGCATCGGCAACGTGCCCGCCATCGGTTTGCATGTGTACGGCGGTGACATACTCGATCTGCCGCGCCAGATGTGGAATCCCGATACGCTGGAAGAACACACGCTCGACTGGACGCTGTATGAACAATTCGCGCAGGCGGCGTCAAAAGCCGCGAGCGCGCCTGCACCATGAGCGCGGCGGATAACTCAGGCTTTCAACTCGAAGAAGCCACCATAGCCGAACTGCACGCGGCGATTAAAGCGGGGCAGATCACGGTAGTTGACGTGGTGCAGCGTTACATCGCCCGCGTGCGTGCCTACAACGGGGTGTCGAGCATGCTGGTCACGCAAGACGGCGCGCCGGTCGCACCTGCAACGGGCACGGTGCGCGGACAGCAGGCGCTGAAGTTCCCGACGCAAACGTTGAAGGCTTCCACCCTTTTGCCTGATCTCGACAAATACCAAGGCCCGCCGCTGGAATATGGCCGCATGGAGGCCACCGCATCTGACTCGACGGTGCAGCAGCAATTCGGCATGATCGCGGGCATATCCAACGCCGGGCAGGTGAATGCGCTGGCCACGCTCAACGTTCGCGGAGAACGCTCGGTGACGTGCAAGGGCGACTACGATCTTCACCCCGCTAAAGGCCCGCTGCCCAAGGGCGCACCGCCGGTGTGTGATGAATTTCGCGCGCAGCCGGATGCGCTGGAGCGCGCGGCGGAATTGGACGCGCAGTTTGGGCGCAGTCCCGATCTCGAAAAAATGCCCATGTACGGCGTGGTGTTTTCGTTCAAGGATGCCTTTGACACCAAGGACATGCGCTCAACCTGCGGCGGCGATGCGGCGTACGACATTGATTTTCCCGCGCGCGATCACATCCTTGTCGATCAATTGCGCAACAAGGGCGCGATCATTTTCGCCAAGGCCGTGAACACCGAATACAACGGTCGTGCGGGCGATCCCGGCGGGCGCAACGTGCCGGACAAAGTGTTGCCATCCACGCTGGGTTATCAGCGCGCCACCTGGGGCGGCAATCCGTCCAACCCATACGACACCACGCGCGCGGCTTCGCTGGGTTCAAGCTCCGGTTCGGCGCTGTCGGTCAGCGTCAATATGGTGATGGCGAGTCTGGGCGAAGAAACCCGCGCCTCGTGCCGCGGGCCGTCAAATCACAATTCAGTGGCGCTGATACTGCCGCACAAGGCGATGCTGGGCTTTGACGGCGGCGCGATCGGCGCGGATATTTATTGTGATCGCAGCGGCATTCACTGCCGCACCATTCACGATTGCGCCAAGGTGCTGGATGCGCTGAAAGATCACGAGAATGGCTACTACGATCCGCGCGATGTGTACACCACGGTGCCGCGATCTTCGGTGTTGAGCACGCCGTATGCAAGCCACACCAAGCCATCGGATTCTCTGCAAGGCATGCGGCTCGGCAT
>JAYVQD010000430.1:0-4762 GCA_043777275.1 Nitrosomonadales bacterium | reverse complement strand
TGACGTGGCTCACTCCACTTCCGTCATTCCCGCGCAGGCGGGAATGACGGGGAGGAAAATTGTGCGTAACGTGTTGCGTATCGGGCAATTCAACTCACATTAACCGGCGCAGCCATCAGCGCCGTGAGTTCATTGGTGCTGTCCGCCTTATCCAGCCCCGCGACGAGCTTCACCACCTTGTCGATATCCGCTTTCGACAAACAGCCGCTCACCACGTGACGGAATTTGTATTCGATATCTTCGGGCTTCAACGGATTCTCCGGGCTGCCGCGACGGTGATGCAGAAATTTCTCGATCACCTTGCCGTCCCGCGCGGTAACGCGCACGCGCGCGGCATGGCGGAACGGCGGGCCCATTTTTTCGATTTCAGGATCGACGAATGCATTCACGCGAGAGATAAAATCAAAAATCGCCGGGTCACGCAAACGCGACTCTTTATATTGCTCCGTAAACGCCATGCCATCGAGCGCCGTCACCGCGAGGCCGTAATACAAATTCATCTGCGCCGCCGTTACGCCCTGCGCCTTGTATTCCCACGCGCAATGCACGTGCGTCATCGGGCTTAAGCCGGTTTCCAATTTAGCAATGTCGCCAGCCTTGAGATTATTTTCGCGCATGATTTCCGTCAGCCCATCCAGCGCGGTATGGATGCTGGTGACGCTGGCGTGCGGCTTATAGCCGACGTTCAGTGTTTCCCATTCTTTACCCAAACCATCGGTCAACCGCGCGGCGTTGGGCTTATCGGAATACACCGACAGATAGCCGCCATACGCAGCTTCCAGCACATCAGGAATGCCGGTAAATCCGTCGCGTGCCAGCAGCGCCGCATACACCCCGCTCTGCGCCGCGCGCCCCGAATGAAAGCGCTTGACCATCGCGCCTTCCTGCGCCGCCATCAGCCCGCCCGCCTGCGAGCCGGACATGCCGAGCGCGTGCTGGAATTGCTCCGCATTTAAATTCAGCATGCGCGCCGCAGTGGCGCTGGCGGCAAACACACCCGAAGTGCCTTGAGGATGAAAGCCGCGAAAAAACAAGCTCATGGTTGCCGCATTGCCCACGCGCGCGCCGATTTCGTAGCCTGCGACCATCGCTGTGATCACATCGCGGCCTGATGCGCCACCCGCGCTTTCGGCAAAGCCCAACCCCACCGGCGGCGCCAGCGAGCCGATGTGAACGATGGATTCTTTGTGTATATCGTCCAATTCAAAGGCGTGACCGGACGTGCCGTTCACCAGCGCGGCCAGCGACACCGACGTTTTTTTACCCATGCCGAAAATAGAAGCAACCGGCTTGGCGCCTTCAGCCATCGCCAGCGCGGCGACCTTTTGTGTCCACGGCAACGTTGCGCCGTAGAGCGCGCAGCCGATGTGATCGAGCACCGAGAGCTTAATGCGTTCGACCACTTCTTTGGGCAGATCACTGAATTGAATCGCAGATGCAAAGCGCGCGAGATCGCGCGTGGCATGTTCGAGTAACGGGGGTTTGGCACTGCTCATTTATAAAACCTCAATAAAATCAATAATCCGGCACAGCATCCAGCCGCACCACGATATCTTTCAATTCCGCCGACGCTGCCGGATAACGTTGCATCACCAGCGGATCGTGTCCGGGCACGATGTGCTTGGGCGAATCAGCCAGTTGGTGCAAGCGCGCGTAGCCATCAAGCGTGTCGCCCAGATGAAAGGTGGTGGTGAACACACGCCCCTTTTCAAAATGCTCGTAGTAGTGGCTGGTGTCGGAGGCCACCACCACCCAGCCGCGCGCGGTATGCACGCGCACGCATTGCAAGCCCGCGGTGTGGCCGCCGATGTGATGCAGGCTGATGCCGGGCGCGAGATCGGCGTCGCCCTTATAAAACGTGACGCGGTCTTTGTAGACGAGGCGCACCATGCCGACCACTTCTTCGACTTCGTAGCCATGATTAAACTGGCGGTGGCGCATGTGGCGGCCCGTGGCGTACGTCATTTCGTCGTCCTGCAAGTGAAACTGCGCGGCAGGGAAATCCTGAAACGTGCCGACGTGATCGTAGTGCAGATGGGTGATGACCACATTTTTGACCTCAGCAGCGTTCACACCCATCAGCTTGAGGCCGTCTGCGGGCGTGCGCAGAAATAGTCGCTTACGTTGCTCGGCCATCGATTGGGTAAAGCCGGTGTCGATGACAATCGTGCGCTCGGCGTTACGCACCAGCCACACAAAGTAATCCATCGGCATCGATGCGTCGTGCGGATCGCCGCCGACAAAATGGTTGGCGCGCTTGGCGTCGCGCCAGGCGTATTTGATGGCGTAAATTTCGTAGTTGGGGAGTGTCATGGGATTTTCTCTTTTTAACATGGATGGGCAGGATTGACAGGATACAAACCTAAACTGTCGTTCCCGCGTAGGCGGGAATCCATAACACAGCGCCACTTGAGACGCCGCATGGATTCCCGTCTGCGCGGGAATGACGGGGGTGGATGTTTGTTCTGTTCATCCCTGTTTAATGTATTTTTCCTTTAGCGTTGCCGCACCGCGAAACCGGTGGTCCACACTCAACGCCGCCAGCCAGCCGTCGCGCAGGCAACTCAGAAAATCACCGGGACGATAGCAATCACCAGCCAGTTCAAAATCAACGCCGGCTTCTTCCAACAACGGTACTACATCGCGCACCGGCGCCGGGCCGGTAGCAAAAATAAGCGCATCGCCGACATCGATGTCACGCAAGCCGCCATCGTCCGCACGCAGTGTCAGTGTCGTGCCCACCGCACGCTCCACCTTCACCTGCATCAGCATCTGCGTGCCGCGCGCTGCCAGCCGTTCAACCAGCTCCATACGGTTGTTGCGCGCCATACCGGCGGCTATGGTGCCGAGCATTTCGACGATGGTGCAGTACTTGCCTTGCACGCTCAGCAAATCGGCCGCTTCCGCGCCGACCATGCCGCCGCCGATGATGGTGATGCGCTTTGCCGCCGACAACAGGGACGGATCGCGCAGCGCGTCCCACGCATGCATCTCCTGCACCGATGGATTGAGTTGCGACACATCAAACGGATGCGCGCGCGGCGCAACACCGGTGGCGACAATCGCAAAGTCAGGCGCATACGCGCGTATCGCGGCAACCGTCGCAGTCATTGAGGTACGTATCGGCACGCCAAGGTCACGCAGCATCGTCAGCCGGTAACTCAATATCGGCTCGACTTCCCTCTTGTCGGGCGCGGCCATCGCCAGCGGCATTTGCCCGCCGGGTTGCGCGGCTTTTTCCCATACCTCAACGTGATGCCCGCGCGCCGCAGCGGCACGCGCGGCTTCAAGCCCGGTGACACCCGCGCCGATTACCAGCACACGCCTTGGTGTTTTGGTTTTCCGTTCAGGAAACAACTGCGGCTCGGCATGCTCCAGCGTTTCAAACTCGGTGCCGATCACCGGGTTATGCACGCACGCGACATCTTTTTCTAGTGTCAGGCGCTCGAAGCATACGTTGCAGGCGATGCATTTGCGAATCGGCGCTTTGACTTGCCCAAACGCCTTCGCGCACCAATGCGGATCGGCATACAGCGCGCGGCCCACGGAAATAAAATCCGCGCAGCCGTCGTGCAATAATTTTTCGGCATCTTCGGGCGCGACCACGCGCCCCGCCACCAGCACGGGAATCGTCACCGCCTGCTTGATCGGCTTTGCAACCTCGCCCAGGCAACCGCGCGCGAACGACGGCGGCTGGATGCAATATTTCGACAACTGCGGGCTTTCATTACTGCCGCCCGATAGATCGAGTGCCACAACCCCTTGTTTTTCAAGGGATTTTGATAGCGCTATGATGTCAGCTTCGCTGTAACCGCCCGCCACAAACTCAGTCGCCGACAAGCGCACGATCAACGGAAAATCCGGCAGCGCCTGCTTTACGCGATCCAGCGTTTCAAACAAAAATCGCGCGCGATTCTCGAACGAGCCGCCGTATTGGTCGGTGCGGTGATTCAGGCGCGGCGTAAAAAACTGCTGGAATAAATAGCCGTTGCCCGCGTGTATCTCAACCCCGTCGTAGCCCGCCTGATACAGCCGCCGCGATGAGGCGACAAACTGCTTTTGTATTTCGATAATTTCCGCTATCGCCAGCGGGCGCACGTCATCGCCCGTGTTCGGGTTTTTCCACGCCGACGGCCCCACGGGCTCCATATTCAGCACGTGCCGCCGCAGCAGCGCGCCACGATGATTGAGTTGCGCGCACACCAGCGCGCCATGCTGATGAATCGCCTCGACAAGGCTCGCCAAGCCGGGAATAAAGCGATCGTGATACACGCACAGCGAGTTGTGATGCGGCCGCGCGAACTCGGTGACTACCATCGCCTCGGTCATAATCATGCCCACGCCGCCACGCGCCCGCTCGGCGTAATACTGGCGATCACGTTCGGTCGATAACCCGTCGGTGGTGCTGTAGTTGGTGCCCATCGGCGCCATCACCACGCGATTGCGCAGCTTGAGCGGGCCGATGCGACCGGGTTGGGAAAGTAACATCAAGGTCAAAGACTTTTTAACCCCAGATGAACACAGATAAACACAGATGAAAACCCCGCGCCCTTATCTGTGTTCATCTGTGTTCATCTGTGTTCATCTGTGGTTAATCCTGTTCTTGAACTCAGTCCGCGCGCGCGCCCGACGCCTTGGCCACTTTGCCCCAGCGCACCAGTTCTTCTTTCAGAAATGCAGTGAACGCTTCGGGTGAAGGCTGCGTAAACGGCTCGACGCCTACTGCCGCGAAGCGCTCTTTCACGTCTTGCCCGCTGGCGGC
>JAYVQD010000429.1:0-4787 GCA_043777275.1 Nitrosomonadales bacterium | reverse complement strand
AGCGCTGCCTCAACGACGCGCAGGTTGCGCGCCTCGGCGGCATGCTGCGGCGCGCCGAAGAAATCATGGGCATGCCGGTCGAAATCGAATGGGCGATGGATGATGGTGACGACGGCGACGGCATCAAAATGCTGCAAGCGCGCCCGCTGCATGTGGGCACGCAGGAAAAAGTGCCCGACGAAATCTGGCGCAATCATCCGCGTTTGCGCGGGCAACCCGCCGGCGTAGGTTGGGGCACCGGCCGCGCGCGCGTGGTCAACTGCGAATGCGAACTCGCCCATGTCGCGCCCGGCGACGTGCTGATTACCAAAGCCGCCGGCCCGGCCATGAGCCGCATCCTTACCAATGTGTCTGCGGTGGTGACTGAGCTCGGCGGCAGCACCTCGCATCTGGCGTCGCTCGCGCGCGAGCGCGGCATACCGATGGTGCTGGGCGTGGCCGATGCCACCACCACCATTCCCGATGGCGCGCAAGTGGCGGTGGACGGCGTGGCGGGCATCGTGCGCTGGATGGTGTAACAGCCATGCGCCCGCGAATCTATCTCACGCAACCGGTTGCGCCGAGCGCGATTGCGCGACTGCAAAAAGTGGCTGATCTCACACTGAACAACGATCCGCTGCACATTGCCACCAAAGCAGAACTACTGGACGCGGCGCGCGCGAACGACATTATTTTCTGTCTGCTGCACGACAAGATCGACGCCGACATCATCAACGTCAATCCGCATCTCAAAGCCGTCGCTTCAATGACCATCACCCCGGCGGATATTGATATAGCAGCGGCTACCGCGCGCAAGCTGCCGGTGACGGTGATCCCTGCCCTGCTGTTGAATGACGCCACGTCTGATCTGGCGTGGGCGCTGCTGATGGCCACCGCGCGCCGCGTCGCTGAAGGTGATCGCCTGATGCGCAGCGGGGTGTTTCCCGGATCACAATCCAGTTACATGGTCGGCGGCGGTGTGTCGCGCAAAACACTCGGTTTGATCGGCGTGGGTGGCGTGGGCAGCGCGATGGCTGCGCGCGCGCGCGGGTTTTCCATGCCGGTGATTTATCACGATCCGCGACGGCTGACGGTGGAGAAAGAACACGAACTCGGCGCAACGTGGGCGCCGTTTGAGCAAGTGTTTCAGCAGGCCGATTTCGTCTCGCTGCACGTGCAACTCACGCCGCAAACACATCATCTGGTCGGTGCCGCGCAACTGGCGCTGATGAAACCCACCGCGTATCTCATCAATTCTTCACGCGGCCCGGTGATTGATGAACTCGCGCTGGTGCAGGCGCTGAAAGACAAGCGTATCGCGGGCGCCGGGCTGGATGTCTACGAACATGAGCCACGCCCGCACCCTGACTTGCTCCAGATGGACAACGTGGTATGTACGCCGCACGTGGGCAGCGCCATCACCGAACTGCGCGAGTCGATGGCGAATGTGGTGGTGGATAATATCGAAGCGATTCTTGAGGGCCGACGCCCGCCCAACTGCTGGAATGCGGATATTTATAAATAATCATAAGTATTTGTTTTTAAACACTATTTAAAAGGGTTACGTCATGGCGGCATTAGCGAAAGTGGTTCTGACGGATTACGTGTGGGAGTCGCTCGAGGTCGAGAAAAAAACCCTCGCGGGTTTGGGCGAGCTGGTGGCGCTGCAAACCAAAACGCCCGATCAATTCCTCGCTGAAGCCGCCGATTGCGTCGCACTGCTCAACACCTACGCCGGCCCCATCGCCGCCGCCGACATGGCAAAAATGCCGAAGTGCAAAATCATTGCGCGCTACGGCATCGGTGTGGACACCATTGATCTGGAGGCCGCCACTGCCGCCGGCATTATCGTCACCAACAATCCGACGTACTGCATTGAAGAAGTGGCCGAACACACCATGGCGCTGCTGCTTTCCGCCGCGCGCAAGATTACGTTTTATGATCGTCAGGTGCGTGCCGGCAACTGGGCGGTGCCGCCGGGCAAACCGATTCAGCGTCTCGCCGGCAGCACGTTGGGCTTGGTCGGCTTCGGCAACATTGCGCGGCAGGTGGCAATCCGCGCCGCAGCCTTTGGTATGAAAGTATTGTTCGCCGACCCGTTCGTCAAAGACGGCCAGTTCGATACGCCGGGCAAAAAGATGGAACTGATGGATATGCTGAAAGTGTCGGACTTTGTTTCGGTACACCCGCCGCTCACGCCGCAAACCCGCAAAAGCATCAACGACGAAGCCTTCAACGCGATGAAACCCAACGCAGTTATCATTAACTGTGCGCGCGGCCCGGTGATCGACACCGACGCGCTGGTGCGCGCACTCGATGCCAAAAAAATCGCGGGTGCGGCGCTCGACACCACCGACCCGGAACCGCTGCCCAATCCGCATCCGCTGCGCGATCGTGAAAACGTCATCATCAATCCGCACGCGGCCTGGTACAGCGAGCAGGCGATGGTCGGGCTGCAAGCGGGCGCGCCGAATGAGGTGCGCCGCGTGCTCTCCGGCGAATGGCCGATCAACGTCGTTAACAAAGCGGTGAAGGGCAAGAGCCGCGCCGGTTTATAATCAACGCTGTCGGAAACCATAGCTGTTTAACCAGAAGGGTGAGGGCCACATGAAACTTTGTCGTTACGGAAAAGATGGACACGAAAAACCCGGCATCATCGACGCGCAAGGCAAGCTGCACGACCTGTCGAAAGTGGTTGCCACGCTGGATGCGGAATCGCTGTCTCCACGCAATCTCGCGCGCATCGCCATGATTAAACCGGAATCCCTGCCGGTCGTCACCGGAAATCCGCGCATGGGCGTGCCGTTCACCGGCATCTCCAAGTATGTCGCCATCGGCCTGAACTACTCCGACCACGCTGCCGAAGCGGGCATGGCGGTACCCACCGAGCCGATTATTTTCATGAAAGCCACCACCTCCATCTGCGGCCCGAGCGACGACACCATCCTGCCGCGGAATGCAACGAAGCTTGATTGGGAGTGCGAGCTCGCCATCGTCATCGGCACCAAGGCGCAATACGTGAGCGAAGAAGATTCGCTGAACTACGTCGCGGGTTATTGCGTGGCGAACGACGTGTCCGAGCGCGCATGGCAGTTGCAATCGTCGCAATGGGACAAGGGCAAGGGCTGCGACACCTTCGGCCCCATCGGCCCGTGGCTGGTCACGCCGGATGAAATCGGCGACCCGCAAAACCTCGACATGTGGCTGGATGTCAACGGCAAGCGCATGCAGTCGGGTAACACCCGCACCATGATTTTCGGCGTGCGCAAATTGATTTCGTATTGCAGCCACTACATGACGCTGCTGCCGGGTGACGTCATCTGCACCGGCACACCGCCGGGCGTGGGTCTGGGCGTCAAGCCGACACCGGTGTTCCTCAACGTCGGGGATGTGGTGACCCTCGGCATTGAGGGCTTGGGGCAACAACAGCAGAAAATCGTCGCCTCTATTTAGCATATGGCCGTGGCAGAGACCATTGCGAGTTCTGGATTCCCGCTGGGGTTCAAAACGCGCAATGGCAGCGCCCGACCGGCAGTCATCCTCGGCGGAGCGGCGCGCGACGTATTCAAAGTCGAAGCGCGTCATCTTTCCGGCAGCCACCAAAAAGAAGCGGTCGTCACCGAAGGCAGCGCCGGCAGCGCTTGGCGCATGGTCAGCGACGAAGGCGTGCATATCAAGGGCGATGATCTGGCGCCCTTCCCCCTCGGATTTTTCAATGCGGGTTTGCAGGCCGACCTGGCGAATCGATTGCTGGCCCTGGCGCGCGCGCAAGGCGTTGCACTTGATGACATAAAAATTCACTGCCTGACCGGTTACAGCATGACCGGTGCGTTCTTTCGCGGTGATGGCGTGGGTTATGCAGAGCCCGCAAAGATCACCGTGGCCCTGCAATCTTCTGCACCGGCAAGCACCATTGCCGCGCTGGTAGCCGCTGCTGTGCAGGCGTCGCCCGCACTGGCCGCGATGCGCAACCCGGTGCAAAACACTTTTGCCATTTATGTTAACGGCCAACGGCGCGCCGTGACCACCCTGCCCGATACGGGCGGCGTTGATGCCGTGGATCCGCTCAAGACGTACGCCAGCGTGCCGTCACCGCTATCGAACATCCACGCACCGCCGGATTTGATTCTGAAAACCGGACAAAAACGTGACGGCACGCCCATGCTGGCCGTACCAGCGGCCACCCCCGATCAGCGCATCGTGCGCGAAGTGGCGGGCACTTGCCGCGTGATGCGTGACGGCGCCACCCGCACTGACGTCGCCCTGCAACTGCCGGGCATGAGCCACTTCGCGATTCAATCCGACGAGAGCGCCGCCGACTGCGCACCCAGCGGGCTGGCGCTGCTCTCGGCCGGCATCGCGTTTTGTTACATGACGCAGTTGTCGCGCTACATCGATTACATGAAATACAAAATTCGCCATGTGCGTTTGGTGCAATTTAATCCGTATGCGTTTGATGGCGTCAACGGCAACACCGAACCCGTAGCCACGCATCTGTTTTTGCACGGCGACGAGTCCGATGAAACGCACGAAAAATTCATGCGCATATCAGCGGTAACCTGCTTTCTGCACGCCACGCTGAAAGCTGCGCTGACGCCAGACATCACTGTTGAGCTGAATGACATAAAAATATAAATTCTGTTTAAAAAAAATACTAGGATAAACATGATTAGCGCAGCCATCATAGGCCTCGGCTGGTGGGGAAAAACCATCGTCAGCGCGGTGCAGGGTAAAAGCGAAAAAATTCGCTTTGTGCATGGCGTGAGCCACGAGCCCGACACCGTGCGCGACTACGCCAAAGAAAAAGG
>JAYVQD010000428.1:0-4788 GCA_043777275.1 Nitrosomonadales bacterium | reverse complement strand
GCTCGCCACACTCGCCGATGGTTCGGCATGGCGCAAGTTTCAGGCCATCTGCGAAGCGCAGGGCGGCCTGCGCGTGCCGCCGCGATCGACGCATCGTTGTCCCGTCACGGCGGATCGCGCAGGACGCGTCACATTGATCGATAACCGGCTGCTCGCGCGCGTCGCCAAACTCGCCGGCGCACCGCTCGCCACTGCGGCCGGTGTTGAACTCCACACACCCGTGGGGCACGAAGTCGCACGCGGCGAACCGCTGTTCACGGTGCATGCGCAAACGCCGGGGGAACTGGCATACGCGTTGGATTATGTTAAAAAATACAATAAAATCATATACTTGGGTTAACTTTCCCGAATCAAATCATGAACGCACTGATGTTGGCTTTGCCGGGCAATACCCCATTCGCTGCGGCCCTCGCGGCCCAGTTGTGCGCAGAACCCGGCACGCTCACCGTTCACTCGTTTCCAGACCAGGAAACGTACCTACGCATCGACACGCCCGTCACCGGCCGCGAAGTCATTCTGGTCTGCACACTCGACCGGCCCGATGAAAAATTTCTGCCGCTGGCGTACACCGCAGCCACCGCGAAGCAGTTGGGTGCGACGCGCGTTGGCTTGATCGCGCCCTATCTCGGCTATATGCGGCAGGACAAACGTTTCAAAGACGGCGAGGCCATCACCTCTGAAATTTTCGCCGGCCTGCTGTCGCGCGCCGTTGATTGGATAGTCACGATTGATCCGCACCTGCATCGCCACCACGCATTGAACGAGATTTATTCCATACCCGCTCACGTGGTGCATGCCGCGCCGTTGCTGGCGGCGTGGATAAAAACGCACATCACCGCGCCGCTGCTGATCGGCCCCGACAGCGAAAGCGCGCAATGGGTTGCTGCCGTCGCGTCAGCAGCCGATGCGCCGTACGTGGTACTGGAAAAAACCCGCCATGGCGACCGCGACGTGCGCATCTCGATACCGCAAGTGGCAAGCTGGCGTGCGCACACCCCCGTGCTGGTGGATGACATTATTTCCACCGGGCGCACGATGATCGAAACCATTGTCCATCTCAAACGCGCCGGCCTGCCCGCGCCGATATGCGTGGGCGTGCATGCGGTAATGGCGGGCAGCGCCTATGCGGATTTGATTGCAGCGGGCGCCGCCCAGGTGGTGACCTGCAACACCATCGCCCACGCTTCCAATCGCATTGATGTGACGCTGTTGATTGCGGGTGCGGTGCGGAACCCAAACGTTCGCGCGTGATGTCCCGCTAATGTTGGGCTTATCAGCCCGACCTACCGGACTACGCTGCTCGACAAGGGTAAAGTCGGCGACAAGGTGAAATTCAACACGGAAAAAATCTCCGGGAGTTGCGCGGTAACTCACGTGGAATCCGCGCCGTAACACCTGCGCGGTCGTTGTGTGCGCGGACGCCGGGTTGGGGTATAAACTCCCTGTAATATTGATTGGCTAACTGCGCAAAAAAGGAAACCCCCATGCCCCGCACAAAACTCATCACCGCCAAGTCCGATCTCGCTCCCGAACACCAGGCAGCAGCCGATGCCGTGCTGAAAATCTTCGGCCATATTCGCGGGCCGTTCAGCGTGCTGCTGCACAGCCCGGTGCTCGCGGAACGGCTGGCGCCGATGGTGGGCTTCGTGCGCGACGACACCATCGTCGAACCGAACCTGCGCTTTGTCGCGATCCTCGCCGCCGCGCGCGAGTGCGACGCACCTTACGTGTGGGCGGCGCAGGTGGCGCAGGCGCGCAAGCATAAAATCCGCGAAAACTTGATCGATCACATCCGCGCGCAGGGCGATCCTGAAAAACTGCCGGCGGAGGAACGCGATGTGATGAATTACACGCTGCAGATCGTGCGCACGCACAAGGCTGACAAGGCGCTATTCGACACGCTGTGCAACCGCCACGGCGTGCAGTGGCTGGTCGAACTGACGGCGACGCTCAACTTCTTTGCGTTCGTGTCCGGCATTGCCAACGCGTTCGAGGTGGACGTGCCCGCGGATGGTGACCCCATACGTTGGCCGTTGAACGGACTGCCGACATGAATCTGCATGCCCTGTTGTCCCGCCGCGCAGCCGATAACAAACCCCTGCGCGTGCTGCTGATCGGCGCCGGCAAATTCGGCTCGATGTTTTTGTCGCAGGTGCGGCGCACGCCGGGGCTGCATCTGGTTGCCATTGCCGATCTCTCACCACGGCGCGCAAAAGAAAGTCTCGCGCGTGTGGGCTGGCCCACCGAACAGCACGCCGCCACGTCGCTTGATGATGCGCGCGCGCACGGCACGACATTCATCACCGATGATGCGCCTGCCGCCATCGCCAGCGACGCGATTCAGATCGTGATCGACGCCACCGGCAGTCCCGCCGCGGGCATCCGCCATGTGCTCGCGTGCTGCAAACACGGCAAGCACATTGTGATGGTCAACGTCGAAGCCGACGCGCTGGCCGGCCCGCTGCTTGCGCAACGCGCGCGTGAAGCAGGTATTGTTTACACGCTGGCGTACGGCGATCAACCCGCGCTGATTTGCGAAATGGTGGATTGGGCGCGCGCCGCCGGGTTCGAGGTCATTGCCGCCGGCAAGGGCACCAAGTATCTGCCGGTGTATCACGAGGCCACGCCCGACACGGTATGGGGCCATTATGGTTTCACCCCCGAGCAAGTGGCGGGCGGCGACTTCAACGCGCAGATGTTCAATTCGTTTCTTGACGGCACCAAGTCGGCGATTGAAATGGCGGCGGTGGCAAACGCCACGGGCTTGACGCCCGCGCCCGGCGGCCTGGAATTTCCCCCGTGCGGCGTGGACGATCTGCCGCGCGTGATGCGTCCGCGTGCCGAGGGCGGGCATCTGAATCATCGTGGTCAGGTCGAAGTCATTTCAAGTCTGGAACGCGATGGCCGCCCGGTGTTCCGCGATTTGCGTTGGGGCGTGTACGTCAACTTCGCCGCCGACAGTGATTACGTGCGCCGCTGCTTCAAGGAATACGGCCTGCACACCGACGACAGCGGCAACTACGCGGCAATGTATAAGCCGTATCACCTGATCGGCCTTGAGCTTGGCATCAGCGTCGCGTCAGTGGGTTTGCGCAATGAAGCCACGGGTGCTGCCACCGGCTTTCGCGGCGACGTCGTCTCTATCGCGAAACGCGATTTGAACGAAGGCGAGTCGCTCGATGGCGAAGGCGGCTATACGGTGTACGGACGGCTGATGCCCGCCGCCGATTCGCTGGCGTGCGCAGGGCTGCCCATCGGCCTGGCGCACGGCGTAAAAATCATCCGGCGCGTCGCCAAAGGCCGGGCGGTAACGTGGAACGACATCGCCGCGCCGGACAGCGAGGCGGTGCGCGTGCGGCGCGAGATGGAGGATGCCTTCCGCAGCCGGTAGCCGGTAGCCGGTAGCTACAAAGGGGGGGGGGATAGTTTGTAACTATTTGTTTTTAAACGGTTTTTACAGTGATCCCGATATGCGTCAGAAGCATCAAACACCCCGGCATGCATTGCTCGCCGCGCTACACGACGTAATCTTTGACCTACATCAATCCCGTTGACGCGATGGGGGGTAGCGTTGTGGCATGCTGGCAACGAGAAGGAGCGCGCGATGATTACTAACATACTGGTTCCGACGGACGGTTCGGCGCTGTCACGCAGGAGCATACGCGACGCGGTGAAACTCGCGCGCAAAACCGGCGCCGCCATTACCGGATTTTACGTCGCGCCCACCTATCACATCGAGGTCTACACCGATTACGTGCCGCCCGATATGGTCACGCCGCTTCAGCACGCCGCGCAGGCCAAAAAAACAGCGCTGCGTCACCTGGACGTAGTAAAAAAGGCCGCTGCTGATATGCGCGTGGCTTGTGCGGGGTATTACGTGATGAGTGATTCCCCCGCCGACGCCATCGTCAAGGCAGCGCGCAAGTACAGGTGCGACCTGATCTATATGGGCTCGCACGGCCGCAGCGGATTGAGCAAATTGTTTCTCGGCAGCCAGACCAGCAAAGTGCTGGCGCAATCGCGCATACCGGTGCTGGTACACCGTTGACCCGTGCGCGTTGCTTACGCGCGCACCGCGTCAAGCAGCTCGCGCACGTTGCCCAGATTCTCCAGTCCATCCATCAGCGCGATGATGCGATCCACCGCGGCGCTGGAGATCACGCCCTGCGCCGCGGTGCGCAGCTTGCCCTGAATCTCGGCGCGGCTTAACGGATCAGCGGCATCACCCTTGGCTACCAGGCGGCGATCCGTATGCGTTACGCCCGCGGTGGTTTTGATTTCCACCAGTGCCGCCGTGCCTTGAACCCCGGCATCGCTGGTGACCTTGACGCGATCACGCGCGAAGGCATCCACCGCTTTATCGTTAACCCGCGCGGGCTCGAACTGATCGAGCCAGCACGCGCGGTCATGTAACACCACGGAAGTAATGTAGGGCATCGACAGCAACGCCTTGAATTTATCATCCCAGCTCAACGTGCCGTGCATGTCGTAGACACCTTTGGACAGGCCCACACGCACTTCGGCGATATTCGCCGGTTTGAGATCGTGCTTTTCCGCCAGCGCCAGCAGCGCGGTGATCACCGACTGCACCGAACTTGCCGCCGGCCACAGCCGCAACGAGATTTGCTCCAGCGCCCATTTTTTGCCGAGATCAGCGGTGACCACTTCGGGCTTACCGCCATCGGAGTAGGCGTTGTAAATGCCGCCATCCTTGTGCGTGAGAATTTCCTTCGACGCCAGAAACCCCTGCTCCGCCAGCAAACCCGCCATCAAACCCGACAGCGCGCC
>JAYVQD010000427.1:0-18804 GCA_043777275.1 Nitrosomonadales bacterium | reverse complement strand
AGTTTCGTCCGGCTCATCTCGTACCCCCTTCGGGGCACTATGACAACCGGACAGGTGTCGTGCTACAGAACCGGACAGATCACGAACTCGCAACACTTGTCGGAGAACTCGATTTTTTGCCGCGCCGGAACGATCTCGGAATGAAAGAAGCGGCCTTGCTTGCCGCGCCTGACTTGGTGGACCACCACGCACACGGCGCTGATCTCGGCCCACTTAAACGACTTGATCGCCCAACTCGCCGCGCCACTCGATCCCTTGGGGCGAGGCCACCAGGCGCTGCCGCCATTCGGACCACAGCCCCCAGCAACTGAATAGCGAGAACAGCAGCATGCCGATCGCGACCGGGTAAGCCAGCACGCGCGTCCACAGCAGCCCTGGGTCGTCAAACAGAATGAACGCGCCGAACCAGCAGCCGACGACCCAGCCAAGGCTTTGCCACAGGGTGTCGGCGGTGAGCTTCATCTCGATGGGCTGGGAAATGGGCTGGGATAGCGCTAAATGCCCGGCATCATGACTCGCCGGGGAATGTGGAACTTCTCGCACCGGTTTCATCCACACTCACACTATTTCTTCGCCAGTTCCAGCTCAACCAGAAACGCTTTGATCTCGGCGTAATCTTCCTCCATGTATTTTTTCATGCGTGCCGCACCCATGAATTCGGCGAGGCCGTTCAACGTGATCATTTCGGTTTTCCAGTCGGCGGTTTCCGTCAGGCGCTGAAAATTGTTTTCCCAGTACGCCACTTGCGCCGGCGTCATGCCTTTCGGCCCGAACACGCCACGCCAGTTCGATACCACCGCGTTCGCGCCTTGTTCACGCCACGTGGGTATACCTGCAAAAAACCCCGGCAAACGCTGAGCCGACGACACCGCGATCACGCGCACGGCGCCCGTTTTCATGTGCGGCACCCAACTGCCCACCGACACCGGCACCGCGTCGATATGGCCGCCGAGCATGGCGACAATCGCCAGCGCGCCCGACTGAAACACCACGTTGCGCGATTTCTTGATGTCCACGCCGGCAGCTTTCAGCGCACCCGCCACGCCCTGATGATTGGTGTTGCCGATGCTGGTGGCGATGCCGAAGCTCACGGAGGCCGGGTCTTTTTTCAAGCGCTCAATCAGATCGCGGCCCGACTTGATCGGCGAATCCGCTTTCACCGCGACACCGATATATTCGCCGAACAGATTCGCTACCGGCGTCAACTCGGTGTACGGCGCAACACTGCGACCCATGGCGTGCGTGGTCAGCACCGACTTGCCGGTGTGAAATAGGTAATGGCCGTTGCCTTCGAACTGATTCAGATAGGTTTGCGCCACCGCGCCGCCACCGCCGGTTTTGTTTTGCACCGTGATCGCAGGATCAACCATTTTGTTCATCTGAAATACGCGATTCATCAGCCGCGCCATGCGGTCGGGGCCGCAGCCCGGCGCGCAATTGACGATGATCTCAACCGGTTGCTCGGGCTTCCAGCCTTGGGCCGGGGCGGCGACCGGCAATGCCATCGCCGCAATCAGTAGGGCCGCCAAGCCGTGCTTGCCTGTATTGAATTTCATGAGCCTCTCCTCGCGAATCCAGTCAACCTGCTTTTCAATGGCGTTTACCACTGAAACCACGCTTTTAGTTCACGAAGAATACACGAACCGGCATACTATCCGCATCGCGTCTCATCTCGAAAACGGATCTACACCTCATGCTGGAACTCCTGGGCCTATTCGTCCTCATACTGCTCGGCTGGTTGTGGTTTGACAGCCTGCAGGCGCGCGAGGCCGCGGTGCACGCGGCGCGCGACGCATGCGAAACGGAAGGGCTGCTGTTTCTGGATGACACCGTTGGCATCACCAGCCTTAAACTGGCGCGCGACAGCGAAGGCCGCTTGAAATTGCAGCGCGCTTATGAATTTGAATACAGCGACACCGGCAACAACCGCATCGCAGGCAGCGTGGTAATGCTGGGCCATCGTGTGATGCTGCTCAACGTGGGCTCGCCTCGCGAACAGGCGGCGCCTGCCATAGCGGACGTGCGCACGCTGCATTGAGGGTTTGCATTGTAAGTATATGTTTTTAAACAGTTTATTTATTTCCCTCGCAATACGCCATGAGTAACTGGCCCGCCACAATGCTGCATCGGCGCGATGTCGTGACCGTGCCGACCATCGGCATCGCGGTGGTGCTGTCGCTGCTGCTGCACCTGGTGGTGATCTGGCAATGGAAGATACAGAAACCGCCGCCCGACAGAGGTGACCCGCCCCCGCTAACGGTGCAACTGAAACCATTGCCCGGCCCGTCGCCGTCCGTGGCCGTTCCACCCTCACCACAACGGCGCAGCATCGAGACACCGGCGCCACGGGTTGCCACAATCACGCCTGCCACGCCACCCACTGCGCCACCGCTGCAACCGCCGCAGCCGAAGATCGCCCCGCCACCGGTGATCGCGCTCACGCCACCCACTCCCACTGCGCCAGCGCCAGTGGCACCCCCTGTGCGTGTAGCGCCCGCCGAGGATTTCGCCTCATTCGTCGAGGCGCAACGCCGCGCGCGCGGCGAACCCGCTGCGGTCGCGACAGCGCCCGCCGAAGATGAGAACGCGCGCGCCACGCGCCAGGCAGTGGCAAACCTTGCAACGGCAAAAGCGCAGGGCCTGGGTCAAGATCCCAATCGCAGCGGCGGCATATTCAGCCTGCAGCGCAAGGGCGTGGATTACGCGGAATTCATGTTTCACGGCTGGCACGCAGATGCGCGCCGCAACATGGCGCAACTGGTTGAGGTACGCAAAGGCGACCACAGCAACATTGAACTCGCCGTGGTGCGCAAAATGATCGACATCATTCGCGTCCATGAGCAGGCGGATTTTCAATGGCGGTCCTATCGCCTGAATAAAAGCGTTACGCTCTCGGCCCGGCAACGGGACAGCGCGGGGTTGGAAAAATTTCTGATGGATGAATTCTTCTACAGCCCACGCATTGCCCCGTGAGACAAACGTCCCCGGCTTAGTCTTTCATCAACGCAAACGTCCACACCGAACCGCCGGTGGGAATGATGTTGCCGGCCGAGCGGCTGGGATTGCTGCCGCCGCGCCCCGACAACACGGTGACGTACTGCACGCCCTTGTGCGTATAGGTGATCGGCGGCGCATTGACGCTGGAGCCGGTTTTAAATTGCCACAACTGTTTGCCGTCGGCCTGATCGAGCGCGATGACTTCGCCGGTGAGCTTGCCGGTGAACAACAAACCGCTATCGGTACCCAGCGTGCCGGCAGAAACCGCAAAGTCGCGCAGCGGAATCTTCCATGCGGTTTTGCCGGTGAGCGGATTCATCGCCACGTGGTAGCCGGTGATTTCGGGAATCTTCGAGCTGGTTTCGATGCCGGTGTAGCCCGAGCCGATGACGAGCTTTTCATCGACGAATTTCATCACGCGGAAAATTTCCCATGAGTTCAGATACAGCATGCCGGTTTTCTGGTTGTACGCCGACAGCGAGGCGTTGGTTCCCAGCCGCGGATTCAGATCGATGGTCTCGCCCTTGATCGCGCGATCGAGCAGATCGGTCAACACCGGCCGGCCCGTTTTCAGATCGATGTATTTGGCCCAGTTCTGATTGGTGAACGCGTGCGCGGCGATGGGTTTGCCCGTGGTGCGATCTAGCACATACACAAAGCCGTTCTTGTTGACATTGATGAGCACTTTGCGCGGCTTGCCTTCGACTTGAATGTCGGCGACGATGTTTTCCGCTGTGGCGTCGAAGTCGAAGCTGTCATTGGGCAGGAACTGGTAGTGCCACACCATCTCGCCGGTCTTGGGTTTGATCGCGATCACGCTTGCGGCGAAGAGACTGTCCATGCCCATGCGGTATTTCGGGTTGTAGGGCTCGGCGTTGCCGGTGCCGACAAACACCAGATCAAGCTCGGGATCGTAAGTCACCGGCTGCCAGGTGGCGCCGCCGCCGTATTTCCAGGCGTCGGGCAACTCTTTGTTGGGCCACGTTTCCGAACCCGGCTCGCCCGGCGCGGGGATGGTCCAACGCCGCCATAACTGCTTGCCGGTTTCCGGATCGTAGCCGTCGATGAAACCGCGCGCGGTGCGGTCGCCGCCTGCCATGCCGGAAATCAACACGCCGTTGGCGATCATCGGCTGCACGATGCCGCCGTAGCTTTCTTTCCACTCGCCGAACTTTGTTTTCCACAGATCCTTGCCGGTTTTCATGTCGAGCGCAGCGACATGCCCGTCGATGTTTTGCCGGAACAATTTGCCGTTGTAGATGGTCGCGTGGCCGCGCAGATACGCGCCGCCCGTGGTCACCCGCAGCGCCGCACGGTCATAGTTCACCGGCGTGCGCCAGATTTGCCGGCCCGTGGCCACATCAATGGCAAAGGTCCAGTTGCCGTTGACCACGTACATCACGCCGTTGTAGACCGTCGGCTGCGACAGCTCGCCCATGTCGTTGGCGAGACTGAAGTTCCACACCGGCACCAGCCGCTTCACGTTCGACTTGTCGATTTGCTTGAGCGTGCTCCAGCTCCTGGCGTCGTAACCCATGCCGTGGTTCAACACATTGTCCGTGTTCTTGCCGTCGGTGAGCAGCTCTTGCGCGGTTTGCGCGAACCCCAATCCACAACAGGTGCTTAACACCAATCCCATCAGTAGTTTTTTCATCGTCGTTCCCCCTAGAGTAACGTTGCAACGTTAATGGTACTTTTCACCCGCCGTAAAATACGCCCACAGTGCCACAATCTCATCCGGCTTTAACACATCGCCCCACGGCGGCATGCCGTTCTTGCCGCTGGTTACCGATTGAATAAAACGCATTCGGTCGTCCTTGGGTATGGTTGCCAGATCAATCGCCCACTCCGGATTTTTCATGCCGCGGCCGTGACAGGTCGCGCAGTTCGCGGCGTAGATTTCGCCGCCTGTCTTGATTTGATCGGGCGTGACCGCGGCGTTTTGCGCCAGCGCGTTCACACAGGCGAGCGCCAATCCCCAGTATAGGCATTTCTTCATCATTCGCAATTTACTCCGGCATCAGGGCAAACGTCCACACCGAGCCGCCGGTGGGCGTGTCGCGCGCCCAGCGGTTGGGGCTGCTGCCGCCGCGGCCCGACAATACGGTCACGTACTGCACGCCCTTGTGCGTGTAGGTAATCGGCGCGGCATTGATGCCGGAGCTGGTTTTGAATTGCCACAGCCGCTTGCCATTGTCGATATCCAGCGCAATCAGTTCGCCCGTTAACTGGCCGGTAAACAGCAAGCCGCCGTCAGTGGCGAGCATGCCCGCCGACACCGGCGCATCGGGGAACGGCACTTGCCACACGACTTTGCCATTGAGCGGATTAAACGCGGTGTAGTAACCGCGCGGTTCTCCCGGCGGCAGCAACTGCGATCCGGTGATGCCGGTGTAGCCACCACCCAGATTCAGCTTGGCTTCGACGTACTTCATCACGCGCGCCTGATTCCACGCGTTCAGGTAGACCAGTCCGGTTTTCGGGTTGAACGCGATCAATGATGCATTGGTGCCGCGATCGGGAAACACGCTGACGGTTTCACCTTTGATTGCGCGATCCAGAATATCCGTGAGCACCGGGCGTCCCGTCTTCAAGTCGATGTGCGTGGCCCAATTCACCTTGACGTACGGATGCGCCGCAATCAGCTTGCCGTTGGTGCGATCCATCACATACAGAAATCCGTTCTTGTGCGCGTTGATCAGTACGCGGCGCATCTGGCCGTCAATGCGAATGTCGGCCAGCACGCTTTCGGCATTGGCATCGAAATCATAACTGTCGTTGGGCACGGTTTGATACTGCCAGACCACCTCGCCGGTTTTCGGTCGTATCGCCATGAAGCAGGTGGTGCACAAGCTATCCATGCCATCGCGATAGAACGGGTTGTACGGCTCGGCGTTGCCGGTGCCGATGTAGATCAGATCCAGTTGCGGATCATAGGATGCGAACTGCCAGGTAGCGCCGCCGCCGTATTTCCACGCATCCGGTTTGTTGGCATGCGGCCACGTTTCGGAGCCCGGCTCGCCCGGCGCGGGTATCGTCCACGTGCGCCACAACCGCTTGCCGGTTTCGGGATCGTAACCTTCAATGAAGCCGCGCGTCGTGCTGTCGCCCCCGCCCATGCCCGACACCAGCACGCCATTGGCAATGATCGGCGCCACCACCCCTTTGTAGCCTTCCTTGAATTCGGCGTATTGCTGTTTCCAGATTTCCTTGCCGGTTTTCATATCGAGCGCGCCGACATGCGCATCAAGATACTGGCGGAACAGCTTGCCGTTGTAGATGGTCGCCGTGCCGCGCATCAGCGCGCCGCTGCCCGCCACGCGCAAGGCGCCGCGATCATAGGTGGCCGGCGTGCGCCAGATTTGCCGGCCGGTTGCGACATCCAGCGCGAACGTCCAGTTGCCATTCACCACATACATCACGCCGTTGTAGATCGTCGGCTGCGCATGCTCTCCCATTTCGTTGGACAAGCTGGTGCTCCAGATCGGCACCAGCCGCTTCACGTTCGATTTATTGATTTGCTTCAACTCGCTGTACTGCTTCAAGTCGTAGCCCATGCCGAACGTGGTCACGTTTTCGGTGTTCTTTTTTTCGTTCAGCAGCTCTTCCGCCGTCTGCGCGAACGCCGTTGCGCTGATCGAACACCACAGCAATACCAGCAGAAAATTTTTCATTCTTGCCCCTTGATTGATCGTCATCAGCGTAACCCCGGCATAGGCGCACCCATGCATTAATATCGTAACTATTTGTTTTTATTGAGAAATTTATTAACCGCCTGGACAAAGCCCTGCGGATTATCCAGCGTCACGTGGTGATCGCTGTCAGCCACTTCGGCCACATCGATTTGTGGCGCGCGTGATTTCACGCCCGCGATAATTTCCGGCGTGATGCGTTCGCTGCGCGATCCCTTCATCAGCAGCGCCGGAATTTTAATGTTGTTCCAGTGCGGAAAACTATCCATGCGCTCGCGCATGCCATACACGTTGCGATCGAACTTGTAGCGCCAGCGCCCATCCTCCCCTTGCCGACCGCTGTTCAACGCGAGGTGACGCACCACTTCGGGTGCAGCCGTGCTGCCCGCAGGCCGCACTTTGTAGTTAGCGAGAAATTCCTGCTGATCGGCGTAACTGCGGCCTTCGCGATTGCCGCGCGCGTTCATGTCCGCGATGCGCTCCGGCGGCATGGCGATGGTTGAATCAATCAGGATAAACGCCTTCGCGCGACCAGGGTACGTGCCCGCATAGACTGTGGACACCACGCCGCCCATCGAATGCCCGACCAGAATAAAATCGCGCAGATCGAGTTTTTCCGCAAACTCATTCAGATCGGCAGCATAGCGTTGATACGAATAATCCGGTGTGGGGGATTTATCCCATTCACTGTCGCCGTGACCGCGCTGATCGAAGGCGCGCACATGGTAATCGGCAGCAAACCCCGCCGCGACAAAATCAAACCAGTGCGCGTGCGCCGCCCCCCCATGCACGCACAGCATCGGCGGCTTGCCGGCGCCGCCGTAATCCTGCACATGCAGTTTGAGGCCCGCGACATTGACAAAGGTGTCGGTATACGGCGCGGGTTGCAATTCATTGCTGCCAACACTCATTGGGACGGACATGCTTACCTTTCCATTTTGCGTCAATCAATCTTGGTGCCGGTCGCCTTCAACAGTCTGGCCCAGCGCGCGATTTCGCTTTTCATATAGTCGCCGAGATACTCGGGCGTGGTGCCGATCGGCTCAAACGCTTCGGGTATCAAACGCTGGCGCAGCTCGGCGTTCTTCAGTGCGGCAACGAACTCGCGGTTAAGCCGCGCGATGATGTCGGCGGGCGTGCCCGCGGGCGCCAGCACGCCGTACCACACGGCGGAGTCGTAGCCCGGCACGCTTTCGGCAATCGCCGGCAAATCGGGCAACGCGGGCGAGCGTTTGGCCGTGGTCACGCCCAGCGCACGCAAGCGCCCCGCGCGGATGAACCCGCTGGTGGAGGTGTAGGTGAGATAACTCAGTTGCAATTGCCCCGCCACCAAATCGGTCAACGCCGGCGCGCCGCCTTTATACGGAATATGCAGCGACTTGATGCCCGCCAGCGCGTTCAACATTTCACCCGCGAGGTGCGAGCCGCTGCCGTTGCCGGCGGAACCGAAACGCAGCTCATCGGGTTTGGCTTTCGCCAGCGCCACCAGCGCCTTCACCGATTTAACCGGCAACGCCGGGTGCGCCACCAACAGATAGGGCGCCATACCCAGCAGCGAAATCGGCGTGAAGTCACGCATCAGATCGTACGGCAGCTTGGGATACAAACTCGGGTTCACCGCCAACTGCGCGGTGAGGGCAAACACCAGTGTGTAACCGTCAGGCGGCGCTTTCGCCACCGCGTCCATGCCGATGTTGCCGCCCGCCCCACTGCGATTTTCGATCACCATCAGTTGCCCCATGCTGGCGCCCGCCAGTTGCGCCAGCGGTCGCGCAATGATGTCGGTGCCGCCCCCCGGCGGGTACGGCAGCACCAGGCGGATGGGTTTGGACGGGTACGGGTACGATTGCGCCTGTGCGTGCGCCGCCGGCACTGCCAACACCGACGCCAGCGGCAAGTGCAGGAATAGGGCGCCGATCAGGACGCGAACCATCGCCGTCACCGAAAACCCTTTGTGCAATTCAATGTCGCTCATGTGTGGAGGGGATTTCAATCCTACTGCTTCAACCCCAGACGCTTCGCCACCTCGCCAAACGTCTGAATCTGCTCGCGCAATATTTTGTCGTGCTCCTGCGGCGTGGTGGGTGCAGGATGATAGTCCTGTGCCAGCAGTTTTTCTTTCACATTGGCTTGCTCGAACACGCGCGCGACATCGCGGCTCACTTGAAGGCGAATCGCCATCGGCGTGCCTGCGGGCGCGAGCAGCGAATGCGAGCCATCGCGGCCATAGCCGGAAACAACCTCCGCAATCGCCGGCACTTCGGGTAATAACGGCGAACGCTGCGGTGTACTCACCGCCAGCGGCAACAAGCGGCCATTCTTGATAAGCGGCAGCGCCGAACCGAGCCCGACGAGGCAATATTGCACGCGCCCGCCGGCCACTTCGAGCAGCGCATCGGGCGTGCCCTTGAAACCGACATGCACCGCTTTGATGCCCGTGGCAAAATTAAATCGCTCGGCGTTCAAGTGCGTGCTGCTGCCCGCGCCGCCGGAACTGAACAAAATCTTGCCGGGCCGCGCCTGCGCGTAGGCGATGAATTCCTTCAGCGTTTTCGGCCCCAGCGTGGGCAACACCGGCAGCACGCTGGTACTGAATCCAATCTGCGTCACGCCGGCGAAATCCTTGATCGGATCGTACGGCAGATTCGGTGTCATCGCCGCGCCGATGGTGAATTGCGCGGAGATCAACAACAAGGTGTAACCATCCGGCGCGGCTTTGGACAAAATTGCCGCCGCGATGGTGCCCGCGGCGCCCGGACGATTCTCAATCACCACCGGCTGCCCCCACAACTCGCTCAATTTGGGGCCGAGCGTGCGCGCGAGGATGTCACTCGGGCTGCCAAAGGCGCCTCCCAGCATGCGGACGGGCTTGACCGGATACTTTGGCGCAGGCTGCGCCAAGGCCGCCGTCGTCAGAACCGCGTACATCAGCGTCGCTGCCACTCCGCGCCCAATGAGTGATTTGCGTGATTTCAGTCGTGCAACATCTGCCATTGCATTTGCGTTCACAAAAACCTCGCCCGCGCGTTGGGAACTTCGGTTGCCGCCATCGTACATATATCGCTGCGTCGTACAGCGACAGTTTAGCCCGTCTCCTCGAAAAAATGTCGCTGTTGCCGCATAATGGAATTACGGAAATTCGTAAAATCCGTACAGCGTATTGCCGCCGGCGCGTAGCAAAGGTAGTCTCTCGCTTCCCACTAACCCAACCCAAAAGGAGTTCCCCATGTCCGTGCAAGTTGGCGCAGCCGCGCCGGATTTCACGCTCGCCTCGCATACTGGAACAACGGTATCGCTCGCGAGTTTCAAGGGTCGCAAGACCGTGGTTTCGTTTCTGCCATTTGCCTTTACCGGTGGATGAAAGAATCAAGTATCCGGGTTCCGTGAGAACTACGAAGAATTCAAGAAGTTGAACGTTGAAATCCTGCAAATCAGCGCAGACACCATTCCCAGCCTCAAGGCATGGGCCGAACAACTGGGCGGACTGCCTTTTCCGCTGCTGTCGGACTACTGGCCGCATGCCGCGATCGGTAAAGCCTATGGCGTGTTGAACGAAGAAAAAGGTTTCGACAAGCGCGCAGCGTATGTGCTGGACGACAAAGGCGTGGTTCGTTACGCGAAAGTGTATGACCCCGGCACCATTCCCGAAAGCGCTGAACTGCTGGCGGAATTGCGTAAGCTGTAAAGTACGCTTTAAACCTAAACGCAATAAAACCCTAAAGACCAACGCGGGCTGGCCGCATTCCGATGCGGCCAGCCTTGTTTTTCGGTATTTGCATTGTGCATTGTGCATTGCACGCTAAAAAGTAAAAGTTAAACGATGATTTCTGTAGACGAACGTATCGAAGTGGCTTCAACGCCGCATGACGTATGGGCTATTTTGTCCGACCCGAACGCGGTGGTGGAGTGTGTGGAAGGCGCGACTTTGGGTGACAAGCGGGACGACGGCTCGTTCGACGCCAAGTTGACGGTGAAATTCGGCCCGGCCAAAATCGCTTTTAGCGCGAATGTGATGCTGGCGCTCGACGCAGCAAATAAATCGGGCAGCATCACCGCGCGCGGCAAGGATTCCATCAGCGGCACCAAATTCAGCACCAACATGCAATTCAAGGTGGAGGGCGCCGACACGCCGCCGCAAAGCGTGATCCCAATCAAGGCCGAATGCGAGATCACCGGACGGCTGTCGAGCCTGATCGAGTCCGGCGCTAATCTCGTCATCAAGCGCATGACGGCGAGTTTCGCGCAAAAGTTGGCGGAGCGCTGTGGCGGCACGGTCGGCGCCAAGACAGCGTGATTTTTCACGCGTAATTTTTTCAACGTGATTTAGTTTTCGACAAGCAGGACTTTCCAGGGAGAGTAGACGATGAAAGTTTATGAAAGACTATCGCAGGCATTCAAGGCCGAAGGCACCACCAACGTGTTCGGCATGATGGGCGACGGCAATATGTACTGGCAGTACGCCAACAACAAAAACGGCATCATCATGCACGAGGTGCGTCACGAAGGCGTCGGCCTCGGCATGGCCGACGGCTGGGCGCGCGCCACGCGCAACCCCGGCGTCTGCACAGCCACCTGCGGCCCCGGCACCACGCAATTGGCCACCGCGTTCGTGACCGCCGCGCGCGCGTCCTCCCCCGTGGTCGCGTTCTGCGGCGAGTACCCGACGAGCGACGACGAATACACCCAGGCGCTGGATCAATCCGCGTTTGCCCACGGCGTCGAGGCCGCGTTTGTGCGCATGGGCACGGCCGATGACGCCGACGAAGCGGTACGCAAAGCGTTCTATATCGCGCGCACGCAATCGCGTCCGGTGCTGCTGTCCGTACCCATGGATTTGCAGCAAAAAGAATGGAATGACGACGACCCCTATGTCCCCTCCACCGCCATCATCCCGAAGCGCACCGTCACGCCGAATCAATCCGCGATTGAACAGGCCGCCGACATGCTGTGCAAGGCAAAGCGGCCGGTGATACTGGTCGGGCGCGGCGCGATGTGGGCGAATGCGGGCGACGAGGTCATCAAGCTGGCTCAACGCAGTGGCGCGTTGATCGCCACCACGCTGCAAGCCAAGAACTGGCTGGGACAGGACGAGTATCACATCGGCATCTCCGGCACCTATGCCACCAAGACCGCCATACAGTTGCTCAGCGAATCCGACGTCGTGGTAGCGGTAGGCGCCAGTCTTAACCGTTACACCACCCACGAAGGGCTGCTCTATCCTGAAGCCAAGTTCATCCACATCGACCCGAAAGCACACGTGATACTGCCGCGCGGCAAAGGCGCCGATCACTATGTGCAGGCGGACGGCAAGGCCGGCGTCGCCGCGCTCGACGCGGAACTCGCCAAACGCAACTTCAAGCAACTCGGTTACCGCACGGGCGCCGTCAAGGAAAAACTCGCCAATGCCTGGGAAGACCGCACCGAGTACAAACTCGATGAAGGCACGCTCGATCCGCGTCCGCTGTGCGTGGCGCTGGACGACATGGTGCCCACCGACATCAGCCTGTTTGCGGGCAGCGGCTGCACGGCGGGCTTTACCAACATCCTGTTCCGCAAGAGCCGTCCGATCGTGATGCCCGGCCACTTCTTCGGCTGTATTGGCCAGATGATGCCCACTGCGGTGGGTGCGATCATCGCCACCGGCATGAAGCCCGCGATCCTGATGGACGGCGACGCCAGCACCATGATGCACATCGGCGACTTCGACACTATGGTGCGCTACAAGGTGCCGCTGTTGATTTATTGCATGAACAACCAGTGTCTGGGCGCCGAATACTACAAACTCGACGCGCATAACATGAATGTGGATACCTCATGCATTCCGACAGCCGACATGGGCGCGGTGGCACGCGCCTTCGGCGGCCGTGGCGCGCTGTGCCGCACCGTGGATGAGGTAAAAAAAGCCACCGCCGAATGGCTCGCCAACCCCGGCCCGATGATTATCGACGTGCGTGTGTCGCGCTCGGTGGTAACGCTGCCGTATCGCCGCGTTCACTATGGCGAGGATGTATAAGCGTTCCCCTGGTTTGTCCGGTTCGCCTGTCAGGTCAAAAACCAACGGCCCCGCGATGTTATATCGCGGGGCCGTTTTTTTACGCCTGCCCACTGGAATGCGTATAAGGGTGCGGCGCGATTAACCGGCATGCTGTGCTTTCTGCGTGGTGATCCCCGAGGAGTCTGTTTCCATGAAACGTTTATTGGCCTGGACTGCGTCGTCCGTAGCAGCGTTGTTCGCAGCAGCCTCATTCACCGCCGCCGCACAATCGCAGGTCTCCCGCTGGCCCGACAAACCCGTGCGCGTGGTGGTGCCTTTTGCCGCGGGCGGCTCCACCGACATCATCGCGCGCGTACTGTCGGCGCGGAGATCGTGGTGCGCGCGAATCCCGACGGCTACACGCTGATTATCGTGGCGACCAGTTACGCCACCAATGCCGCGCTGTATAAACTGCCTTACGATCCGGTGACAAACATCACGCCGGTGGGCTTGCTGCACAGCGGGCCGTTTTTGCTGGCGGTCAACAACGGTGTCGGCGCCACCAGCGTGAAAGACTTTATCGAACTGGTGCGCGCCAAGCCGAGCGCTTTCAACTACGGCTCATCGGGCATTGGCGGCGCTTCGCATCTGGCCACGGAACTGTTTAAACAAATGACCCACACCCAATCGACGCATGAGCCTTACAAAGGCGATGCGCCCGCCATATCCGATTTAATCGGCGGGCAGGTGCAGTTCATTCTGTCGTCGGTACCCGCGCTGATCCAACACGTCAAAGGCGGTAAGGTGCGCGCGCTGGCGGTCACCACCGCGCAGCGCTGGCCGGAGTTGGCTGATCTGCCCGCGGTGGCCGAAACCGTGCCCGGCTACGAACACACGTCGTGGAACGGCTTGTGGGCGCCCGCGGGCACGCCGCAGGAAATTGTGACGCGCCTGAATCAAACGCTCGCGCGCCTGCTCAATTTACCTGACGTGCAGGAGCGGCTGCGCGCCGATGGCCGCGCGCCCGCGCATACCTCGCCCGAGGAATTCGCGCGCATCATCGAGCGCGATATCGCCAAGTGGTCAAAGGTGGTGAAGGCGGGGAATATTCGCGTCAACTGACGCACGCCCGACCGCCGCCTCTACACGTTCAGCCCTTCAAATTCCAGCCGATAAAATTGCACAAGCCGCGCCCCATCACCATTTCAAGATCACGTCCCGTGAGCCACGGCATTTCTTCGGTGTACATGGTCACGCACTGACGCCAGGTACACGGCATGCGCGTAATGTCGGTGCCCCAGAACATGCGCTCCGGGCCGAACGCATCGAAAATCTGTTTGATGTAGGGATGGATGTTGCGGTACGGATAAACCTGCGACGAGTAGCTCGGCCCGCCGGTGGCTTTGACTGCGACATTCGGATATTTCGCCAGCGCGAGCAGTTCACCCACATCCGAAAACCCGGCATCGTCCACGCTGAATCGCGGACGCGCCATGTGATCGACCAGTATTTTCAGCGCGGGATATTTCGCCGCCACAGTCGCAACGGCCGCACAACGATTCGGCACCAGCAAACCAATCGGCAGGCCCGCTTGTTCCGCCGCCGGCCACAGCCAGTCGAGCGTGCCATCGACCATGCGGTTTTCTTCGCCAGGCTTCAAAAACGCGAAACGCAAACCCAGCATGCCCGGCTGTTTTTTCCAGGTGTCGATCAGCGAACGGTTTTCCGGTTTGGCCACATCAAAAAATCCCAGCACCGACAAACGATCGGGGTGCTGCTTCGCCGCCGCAATCGCCACCTCATTCGCGTTCACATCCCAACTCGGCGGATGCAGCACTGCGCCCGTCACACCCGCCGTATCCATGTCGCGCAGCAAGTCGTCCTTGGTATAGGAACTGGATTGACGATGAATATGCACGGGCGTGCCGCTGGTCCAGATATGCACTTGCGAGTCGACGATAAGCATGGCTTCGATCTCCGGTGAGTAAGTAGAGCGTGCGATTATAGGCGACTATTCGCCCTCACTTTAAACATCATAAGTATTTGTTTTTATTCAATTTTTTTATATGCGGCGCGCTGTGCCGGAGGCACGGTAAAATCCAAGCCGGTTCGTTTTTTTCACAGAGAGATGATGATGAAACCTGCTCACCGCCTGCACGCCTTTCTGCTGACGCTGGGTTTTGTCATGGGGATGGCGCTGTTGCCAACCGCCGCCACCGCGCAATCACACCACACCGGTCAACACCGTTTCAATGATGCGGAGAAATGGGCCAAGCGATTCGACGATCCGAAGCGCGACGCCTGGCAAAAGCCGCACGAAGTCATCGAAGCGTTGAAGCTCAAACCCGACGCCGTGATTGCGGATATCGGTTCGGGCACCGGCTATTTCGCGGTGCGCTTCGCGCACATGGCAGCGCAGGGCCGCGTGTACGGCGTGGACACTGAGCCTGACATGGTGAAATATCTCAACGAACGCGCCAGGCGTGAGGGACTGAAAAATCTTCAGTCTGTCGCCGCCGAGCCGGGCAACCCGCGCCTGCCGGAGAAAGCGGATCTCATCATCCTCGTCGATGTATATCACCACATCGATAAGCGCGAGCACTATTTCAAACAGTTGCAGGCGTCGCTCAAACCCGGCGGACGTCTCGCGATAATCGATTTCCGCCTGGATTCACCCGAAGGCCCGCCGGTCGCCGCGCGCATCGCACCGGAGCGCGTGAAAAAAGAACTGCTCGGCGTGGGCTACACACTGGCGCAGGAACACGCTTTTCTGCCGAACCAATACTTTCTGATTTTTCAGCCCACAGCAGCGGCTGCCACTACGTATTAGCGCGGCGCGAAAACCATTCCAGGAGTTCAAACAATGCCATGCCGGCCAGCATCGACACGGCAAATATCACGCCCTTCCACACGCCCGCGCCCACCAGCACCAGCGCCGGGCCGGGGCAGATGCCCGCCACACCCCAACCCACGCCGAACAGCAGACTGCCCACGATCAGGCGGCGATCGATGTGACGTGCAACCGGTAACAGCATCGGCAAGCCCAGCCATGTCGTCTGCCGGCGTTTTGCTATCGCGAACGCAGCGAGACCCACCGCGATGGCGCCACCCATCACCAGCGCCAGCGAGGGATCCCACTGACCCGCGAGATCGAGAAAACCCAGCACCTTCGCCGGGTTCGACATGCCGGACACGATCAAGCCGATGCCGAATACCAGTCCCGCCAGAAAAGAAAACAGCGCGTTCATCACAGATGGTGCATCACAAACACGGTGGCAAAACCCGCCCCCATGAACAACAACGTAGCCACCAGCGAACGCACCGATAGCCGCGACAACCCGCACACGCCGTGCCCGCTGGTGCAGCCTGCGCCGTAGCGCGTACTCACACCCACCAGCAGACCGGCAATAACCAGCACCGTGTCGCTGGCGTCGATGCGGCTGGCGGGCAACGCGGCAAACAGTTGATACGCCACCGGCGCGATAATCAACCCCACTACAAACGCCAGCCGCCAGCTTACGTCACCCGCTTTCGGACGCAGCAAGCCGCCGAGTATTCCGCTGATGCCGGCAACGCGTCCGTTGAACAGTGCAAACATCGCGGCGGCCAGGCCGATCAGCACGCCGCCCGCCAATGCGGAAAGCGGCGTAAACGCATTCATATCCAGTGTCATTGTGCTTGCGGTTAATCCGCTTTCAATCCCGCATCCTTCGCCACCTTGGACCAGCGCGCGAGTTCGGCGCGATACATGGCGTTGAACTCAACGTGGCCGGGCGCGGTGGGCTCCATGTCCTGCTGCTCGATCTTTGGCCGCAGCTCGGGGCTTTTGATCGCCTTCACGAACTCGGCGTTCACGCGCGCGAGCGTTGCAGGCGGCACATTCGCGGGCGCGAACAAGCCTTGCCACGTGGTGACCACGAAGCCGGGCAGCTCGCCTTCATCGAGCGTGCGCAGATCGGGCAGAGATGCGATGCGTTTTTTGCCGGTGACCGCCAGCGCGCGCAAACGGCCCTCGCGCACATGCGGCACCGCCGTCAACACCGCGCCCATCATGAACTGCACGCGCCCGCCGATCATATCCACCAGCGACGGCGCCGTACCCTTGTACGGGATATGCTGTGTGGTGATACCCACCCGCTGCGAAAACATCACCGGCGCGAGATGCGTGCTGGTGCCGGTGCCCGACGAGGCAAAATTCATTTGTCCCGGACGCGCCTTGGCATAGGTAATAAACTCCGCGGCACTTTTAATCGGCAGCGTGGGATGCACGATAAAGATCAGGCAACCCGCGCCGATTTCCGTCACCGGTGTGATGTCTTTCAGCGGATCGTACGGTAGTTTGGAATACAAGCCCGGCGACACCGCGATCGCGTTCGATGAATACAGCAGCGTGTGGCCGTCGCCCGCCGCGCGCGTGAGGATTTCCACCGCGATATTGCCAGCGGCGCCGGGGCGGTTGTCCACCACCACCTGCTGCCCCATCTGTTGCGAGGCCTTTTCGCTGACAATGCGCGCCACCACGTCGGTCGGCCCGCCGGCCGGGAAGCCCACCAGCATGCGAATCGGCTTGGTGGGCCAGACCTGTCCTGAGCCTGTCGAAGCGGCCTGTCCTGAGCCTGTCGAAGCGGCCTGTCCTGAGCCTGTCGAAGCGGGTTGCGCTTGACACAGAGCGCTGGCGGCCAACCCGAGCAATGCGGTGGTGGAAACAACACGCTTGAATAGCAAGGTCATTAAAATGCGCCTCCGGAGTTTGTGATTTCTCCGCCCATTATTCACCAATTGAACTTCGCCGTCATGTGCGCCGCTGCCATTTGTGGGTTTCGCCATTTAGAGTTAAATTGCTGTCAGTTCCATTCGGTTCCGTCTGTTTTCATTTAGGGGAATAACTTATGAGCACCAAAGGTAAAGCCTACATCGCAGGCGCTTACGAGCATCCGCTGCGAAAAGCGCCCGACCATTCCGTCGCCCAGTTGCACGCCGAAGTCGCCAAAGGCGCGCTCGAAGACGCCGGACTCACCAAGAACGACATCGACGGTTACTTCTGCGCCGGTGACGCGCCGGGCGCCAACGTCTGGAGCATGGCCAATTACATGAACCTCAAGTTGCGCCACATCGATTCAACCGACATGGGCGGCTGCTCGTATATGGTTCACGTCGCGCACGCAGCGCAGGCGATTGCCGCAGGCAAATGCAACGTCGCGCTCATCACACTGGCCGGACGCCCCAACTCGGAAGGCAGCTCCGGCACGCAAGTGCGCGACCGTGGCGTGAATATGCCCGATGCGCCATTTGAGATGCCCTACAGCGCGGTGACGGTGAACCTGTATGCCATGTGCGCCATGCGCCACATGTACGAATACGGCACCACCAGCGAACAACTCGCGTGGGTCAAGGTTGCCGCATCACATCACGCGCAACACAACCCCAACGCCATGCTGCGCAACGTGGTCACGGTCGAAGAAGTCGTCAACTCGCCGATGATCTCCGACCCGCTGCATCGTCTCGATTGCTGCGTGGTCAGCGACGGCGGCGGTGCGCTGATCGTGTGCAAACCCGAAATCGCCAAAAGCCTCAAGCGCCCGCTGGTCAAAATCACCGGCACCGGTGAAGCCATGAAAGGCCAGATGGGCGGCAACGTCGATCTCGTCTATTCCGGCGCGCGCTGGACCGGCCCCACCGCCTTTGAAGAAGCCGGCGTCAAACCCGGCGACATCAAATATGCATCCATCTACGATAGCTTCACCATCACCGTGGTGATGCAGATCGAAGACCTCGGCTTCTGCAAAAAAGGCGAAGGCGGCAAGTTCGTCGCCGACGGCAATTTGATCTCCGGCACCGGCAAGTTGCCGTTTAACACCGATGGCGGCGGCCTGTGCAACAACCACCCGGCCAATCGCGGCGGCATGACCAAAATCCTCGAAGCCGTTCGGCAACTGCGCGGCGAAGCACACCCCGCCGTGCAGGTGAAGAACTGCAACCTCGCACTGGCCCACGGCACCGGCGGCGCACTCGGCCACCGGCACGGCAGCGGCACCGTCATCATGGAAAGGGAGTAAAAAAATGCCTACCCCAGCACAAGACAGAAAACTGCGCGACCCCGCACTGAACCCCGGCGACCAGCCCTACTTCGACGCCTGCGCC
>JAYVQD010000426.1:0-4807 GCA_043777275.1 Nitrosomonadales bacterium | reverse complement strand
TATTCTAAAGACAATTCACTGGGCGGGGCGTTCGTGCGTTCATACGTTCTTTTCATACGTTCCTAAGCAACGTTTGCCAACCCAACGCGTGTACAGTGGTGAAAAGAGCGTCGCTGGCGGTTCCACCAGCGAGCGGAGATAATACCGGCTTTACGCCAAGCGCCCCTATCCTCCATGACACTAACGACACCGTACGACGCGGTCATCATCGGCGGCGGCCACAATGGCTTGGTCTGTGCCTGTTATCTCGCCGCTGCCGGGCTGAAGGTGCGGCTGGTCGAGCGCCGCGAGATCGTCGGCGGCGCGGCGGTTACCGAAGAATTTTTCCCCGGGTTTCGCAATTCGACCGCCAGCTACACGGTCAGCCTGCTGCATCCCAAAGTCATCGCCGATCTGAATCTGGCCGAGCACGGTCTGCGCATAGTCGAGCGCCCGATGGCAAATTTTTTGCCGCTGCCGGACGACAAGCATTTGCTGATCGGACGCACGCTGGCTGAAACGCAGGCCGAAGTAGCGCGCTATTCAAAGCGCGACGCTGAACGGCTGCCGCAGTACTACGCCATGCTGGAGCGCGCCGCCGACGTGGTGCGAGAGATGCTGCTGGAAACGCCGCCGAATGTCGGGGGCGGTGTCACGGATTTCATGAGCGCGCTGAAAACGGCCAAGCGCATGAAAAAGCTCGACATGCCGGCGCGCCGCGACGTGCTGGATTTTTTTACCAAAAGCGCAGGCGACGTGCTCGATGCGTGGTTCGAGTCTGATCCGATCAAGGCAGCGTTCGGCTTTGACGCGATTGTGGGCCACTTTGCCAGCCCCTACACACCCGGTTCGGCGTATGTGCTGTTGCATCACGTGATCGGCGAAGTCAACGGCCATCGCGGCGTGTGGGGCCACGCCATCGGCGGCATGGGCGCGATCACGCAGGCGATGCGCAAAGAGGCCGAGCGGCGCGGTGTCGAAATCATCACCGGCTGTGAAGTGGCGAACGTGTGTGTCGATATGCGCGGCGCGCAGGGCGTGCAGTTGACCGATGGCCGTGTGATTGAAGGGCGTTGCGTGGTGTCGGGCGTGAACCCCAAAATGCTCTACACCCAGTTGGTACCGCAGCACGCGCTGGAGGCCGATTTTTTGCAGCGCATGCGCCACTACCGATGCGCATCAGGCACGTTTCGCATGAACGTTGCGTTGTCGGAGCTGCCGAGTTTTACCTGCATGCCCGGCGCCCAGGCCAAACAGGCGCGTGACTATCACAAGTCCGGCATCATCATCGCGCCCTCGCTCAAATACATGGAGCAGGCGTATTTCGATGCACGCACCCTCGGCTGCTCGCGCGCGCCGGTGGTGGAGATGCTGATCCCGTCTACCGTGGACGATACGCTGGCGCCGGCGGGGCAGCACGTCGCCAGTTTGTTCTGTCAGCATTTCAATCCGGTGTTGCCGAATGATCTTGATTGGAATGAGATCAAAGAACCCGCTGCCGATCTGGTGATCGACACCGTGAATCACTATGCGCCCAATTTCAAAGCCAGCGTGCTGGGGCGCATGGTGTTGTCGCCGCTGGATCTGGAAAAGCGCTTCGGCTTGACCGGTGGCGATATTTTTCATGGCGCGTTGACGCTCGATCAGTTGTGGAGCGCGCGTCCGCTGCTCGGCCACGGCGCGTATCGCGGGCCGATCAAGGGGCTGTATATGTGCAGCGCGGGCACCCATCCCGGTGGCGGCGTTAGCGGCGCGCCTGGGCACAATGCGGCGCGCGAAATCGTGCGTGATTTCAAGCGCGGGCGCGTTGCAAAGCGCGTTGCAAATCGGATATGAAAAAATCAATAAAAACAAATACTTACGTATTATTTTCGCTTTGGCTAACCCTGCTTGCCGGCTGCGGCCCCGGAGTCCCGAAGTTAGGCAAACTTGCACCGTCGGACGTGATCGTCGCGTTTGGCGACAGCCTGACTTTCGGCACCGGCGCGACGGAAGCCGAAAGTTACCCGATGGTGTTGGGGCAACTGCTCGCGCGCACCGTGGTGCGCGCGGGCGTGCCCGGCGAAGTCACTGAAGGCGGGCTGGCGCGCGTGCAGGAGGTGATTGAAGAACACAAACCCAAGCTGATGATCGTGTGTCTGGGCGGCAACGACATGCTGCGCAAAGTGGATGAAGCGCAGACTAAATCCAATCTGCGCGCCCTTATCAAGGCCATACAGTCGCAAGGCATCGCCGTGGTGCTGATGGGCGTGCCCAAACCGGCCCTCGTCACCAGTGCGCCGCCGTTGTTTGAAGAAATCGCCAAAGAATTCGGCATCCCTTACGAAGGCAAAATCGTTACCGACGTGCTCTATCAGCGCGATCAAAAATCCGACGCGATTCATCCCAATGCCAAGGGCTACCGGCGCATGGCGGAGGCGATGGCCGCGCTGCTGAAAAAAGCAGGCGCTGTATAACATGGCTGTGCCACGATCCGCGGTCGCGATGACCGCGATCATGTGCGTGGCCGAATCCTTCAGCATGAGCGGATTCGCGGCATACACCACGTTGCTGCCGCAGTTTCAGCGTGAATGGAGCCTGTCGAATTCCGAAGCGGGCTTGATCGGCGGCATCGCCTTCGCCGGCTACATGACCGCCGTGCCCGTGCTCACCGCGTTGACCGACCGCATTGATTCACGGCGCATTTATCTGGCGGCGTGTTTGTTGTCGGCCGCCGGCGCGCTGTGTTTTGCGCTGTTCGCGCAAGGGCTGTGGAGCGCGCTGCTGTGCCAGTTTTTGATCGGCGCGGGACTGGGCGGCACCTATATGCCGGGGCTTAAAACGCTGACCGACCATCTGGAAGGCACGGCGCAGGCGCGCGCCACGGCGTTTTACGCGGCGTGTTTTGGCGTGGGTTCCAGTGTGTCGATTTTTGTCTGCGGTTATCTGGGCAGCGCGTTCGGGTGGAAGGCGGCGTTCCTGTTCGGCGCGGTGGCGCCGGTGGTGGCGGCGTTGATGGTTAACGTGATGATGCCGCGAGGCCGCACGCGCGCGGCACATGCCGCATCCCCCGCGTTGCTGGATTTCCGTCCGGTGCTGGCCAATCGCACCACGCGTTTTTACATCCTCGGCTACGCGCTGCATAACTACGAGTTGTTCGGCCAGCGCGCGTGGATGGTGGCGTTTCTGGTGTTCTCGGCTACCTTGCAGCCTGCCGACGCAGTGATGGTGATGAGCGCCGCCACACTCGCTGCCATCATCAATTTGTGCGGCCCGCTGATGAGCGTCACCGGCAATGAGTTGTCGCTGCGTTACGGGCGCCAGCGCATCATTTTTATTTTCATGACCGCATCGGGGTTGTTTGCCTGCGGGCTGGGTTTTGTGGCGGGCTTGCCGTGGTACGCGGTGTTCACCTTCATGTGCGTGCATTACGCGTTGATGCTGGGCGACTCCGCCGCGCTGACGGCGGGCGCGATCGGCTCGGCCCATCCCGATCAGCGCGGCGCGATGATGGCGGTGTATTCGTTTATCGGCTTCTCCGCCGCGTTAATCGCGCCGCTGGTGTTCGGCGTGGTGTTGGATCTGGCGGGCGGAAACCGCAGCACCCTGGCGTGGGGCTGTGCATTTGCCAGCATCGGTGTGTTTGGCGCGATGGTGCCAGTGGCGCGATGGTTATACAAAAAACATAATTAAAACAAATACTTACGATTTGTTCGCGCCGGTATAAAACTGCGGCCAACGTTCGAGCACGGCCGGGCCATCGTCTTTGTAGATGTGGCAGGAGTTAAGCTGGTAAGGCGTTTTGGTAACGGGCTGGCCCGCGTTCCGCGCCTCGCGCGCACGCCCCGTGGCCTGAAACGCGGTGGTGGCGAGCGGCCCTAACAACTCCACCAGATGCGTGCAGCCTTTGGTGCCGCCCAGCCGCAGGCCCACTTCGCGCCGCCAGCCGGGACCGATTTTTACACCGGCCAACTGTTTGAAGTTGACAGTGATGTCGCCGCAGGTGGGATAAGGGCCTTCGTCTGTGGTGGCCTCTGCCGCGTGGATCACCAGATCGAGGTCAATCGTGAGGCGTATCCACATATTATGCACGGGCTGTCCGGGCTGACGAATGGAGTCGCCGGTGCGCCGTGTGTGAACATAGGATTTGGTATCCACCAGATGCGCTTCCATGTCCCACAGGCCGTCGTCGCGCTCGTAGCCCTGGCATTCAATGGCACGGGTGTGTATCGGTTTACGCGGTTGGTGCGGTGATAAGGGCATGGTTAGTTACTCGAAGTTCTCGGATCAATAATCTGGCGCGCGGGCAACTGCTGCAGGATGCGTTGCCGCTCTTCGGGTGTGTAACGCGTCCAGTAGGAAATTTCATGCAGCGTGCGTCCGCAGCCGACGCAAAATTTACTGTGCTGATCGATCACGCAGGTGCGCACGCAGGGTGATTCAAAATCATCGTACGCATCACTCACTGCTCAATCGCCTGTCACTCACGCCGCCACTCACGCCGCCACTCACGCAGCCATCTTGGCGGCGATGGCTTTTGCCGCGCGTGAGAAAGTCGGCCGGCCCAGCACGCCGCAAATATAATCGCCAGCAGCAATGAGTTTGGTCATGTCCACGCCGGTTTCAATGTTTAGACCATCCAGCAGATACAACACGTCCTCGGTGGCGACGTTGCCGGTGGCGCCTTTGGCGTAAGGGCATCCGCCCAGCCCTGCGACCGAACTGTCGAAGGTGGACACACCGCATTCCAGCGCCGCGTAAATATTGGCGATGGCTTGGCCATAAGTGTCATGCACATGCACCGCCAGCCGCTCAATGGCAATGTGTTTGGCCACCGCTTCGATCACCG
>JAYVQD010000425.1:0-4821 GCA_043777275.1 Nitrosomonadales bacterium | reverse complement strand
AAATCCGTGAAGGAACTGATCAGTCTGTGCCGCGCGAAACCCGGTCAAATCAATTATGCGATTTCCGGGATTGGCAATTCAGTTCACATCGCGGGTGAGTTGTTCAAATCGATGAGCGGCATTCAGGTCGAGCGGATTAACTACAAGGGCGCATCACAAGCCCTCACCGAACTCGTATCAGGGCAAACGCAATTCATGTTTGCCGTGCCCGGCTCGGCGCTGCCGCATATGAAGTCGGGCCGGCTGCGCGCGCTGGCGGTGACCAGCGCCACGCCCACGCCGTTCGCGCCCGATCTGCCCCCAGTCGCCGCAACCTTACCCGGATATGAATCGGTATCGCGCCTCGCCGTCTTCGCGCCCGCCGGCACCCCGACGCCCATCATCACGCGGCTGAATCAGGAAATCGTGCGCATACTGAACACGACCGAGGTGAAGGAGAAATTCTTCGCCAGTGAAACCGAAACCGTCGGCAGCACGCCCGAGGCCCTTGCCGCCACGGTCCATGCCGAGAGTGAACGATTAGGCAAAGTCATCAAGGCCGCAGGCATACGCACGCACTAATCGCACCCGCTCAAACCCGCATTCATGCACCATTAGCGCACCAGCAGAATGTAAATCAGCAGCAGGTTGAGCACGATGGAAATCGCTGCAATCGCCTGCCACCGCGCCGTCGGACGCTGCATCAACGGCGTGCGTTGCGGCGCGGACACGGACCGCACTTCGCCGCGTTCCAGCGCGAGCAGCATTTCTTCGGCGGTCTCGAAACGCTGTTTTTGATCGCGCGCCACAGCACGCAGCAACACGTTTTCCAGCCATTGCGGAATGTCGGGGCGGTAGCGTGTAGGCGGCGTGGGGTTGTCGAAGCGTGGATGCTGGAACGGCTCGACCTCACCGTACGGATATTTGCGCGTCAGCAGGTGATACAAACTCACGCCTGCCGCATAAAGATCACTTTGTGCAGTCGCTTTGTCATTCTCAAACAACTCCGGCGCCATATAGCTTGGCGTGCCGGGATTGCCGTGCAGTTCGGGATACGGCACGCCGGCGGCCAGCGCCACGCCCATGTCGAGCACCAGCAATTCACCGCCCTCGACTTGCAGCAGGTTGGCGGGTTTGATATCGCGATGAATAATCGACAGCCGATGCAACGCGCCCAGCGCCCGCGCAACCTGCGCGCCGATGCGTGCCACATCGGCCACGGCGTAATGTTTGCCGCTGTCGAGATGCTGTTGCAGCGTGGCGCCCGCATGAAAAGTCATCACATAATAAAGATGGTGACGCGCGGACGCAGCAAGCGGTACCACTTGCGGGAAATGCTTTGACACCAGCCGCTTGGCAAGCCATTCCTCACCGAGTAAACCCTCGCAACTGGCGCGGTCGTCGGCAAACGCCGGTTGCAGGGTTTTCAGCGCGTATACCTGGCCCGACGCCGAACGCACCTGGTAGAGTAGCGTGGCGCGCGACTCATGCAGCAGGCTTATCACCTCGAAGCCGTCGATCACGCCGCCCGGCTTCAAGCGCGGCGGCACCGGCAGGCGCACAGTCGCACCCACCATGTCGCGCCAGCCTTCTGCGGCCACGGCATCGATGCGCGTGACCTGCGCGGTGGCATTATCTGCGCCGCCCGCCTCCAACGCGGCATCTACCAGCGCATCGGCTGCGCGCTGCGGGTCATCGTGCAGCAGCATCATTTCGTGGATGCGCTTGTTGCCCAACGGCTCCCACACGCCGTCACTGCAAATGAGAAATTTATCTTTGGGCAGCAAGTCACCGTCACTGTAATCCACCATCAGATGCTGATCGAGACCTACCGCGCGTTTCAACACATGGCGCATGTCAGGACGATCCCACACATGATCCTGCGTGAGCAGCGTCATCTCGTGATCGCGTAAACGATACACGCGCGTGTCACCCACATGGCCGATGGTGTAACGGTTGCCGCGCAGGATCAGCAGGCTCAGGGTGGTGGCCATGCCGGCGCGGGACTTGTCCACCGCGCCCTGCCCCATCATCCAGCGGTTGATGGCGGATAACACGCGATCCACCGCCTGTGGAATTTCCCATGTTTCAGGCGTGGCGTAGTAGTCCGCGAGCAGGCCGCGCACCGTGTACTCGGCGGCTTCGCGGCCCGCGCCTTCGCCCGACACGCCGTCGGCTACCGCCAGCAACGCGCCACGCGCGGCCAACTCATCTGCGCCTGGCGTTACTACGCCGCAGAAGTCTTCATTGCGCTCGCGTTGTCCGGTGCGGGTGGCGTGGCCTACGGTAAATTCAAGCGGCATCGTATGACGGCAATGAAAGCAGAATGCGCAAGGTTACGCCATTCACACCTTCGCCGCCGACAGGTGCGCCGCGCCCCACGTGGTGCGCCAGCGGCTTTTCACTGCGGTCAAGCCGGTCAGCGCGACAACGGCAAGGCCCGCGAATATCAACAAGCCCACCTGATAACTGCCCGTCACTTGCTTCGAATAACCCAGTGACGACGCCAGATAAAATCCGCCGATGCCGCCCGCCATGCCCACCAGCCCGGTCATCACGCCGATTTCGCGGCGAAAGCGTTGCGGCACCAGTTGAAACACCGCGCCGTTGCCCATGCCGAGTGCCAGCATGGCGCACACAAACAGCACCAGCGCCATCCACACCTCGCGCATGTCGAAGCTCACCAGCGCGATGAAACCCGCGGCCAGCATATACATCAGTGACAGCGATTTAATGCCGCCTACGCGATCCGCCACCATGCCGCCAATCGGACGCACCAAAGAACCGGCGAACACGCATGCCGCTGTGAGATACCCTGCGACTACCGGCGACAAGCCGTACTGATCGTTGAAATAAATCGTCAGTGACGAGGCGAGACCGACGAATCCGCCAAAGGTAACGCTGTAGAAAAACATGAACCACCACGCATCCTTGTCACGCAGCACTTTCAGGTATTCCGTGAGCGGCTTGGCGGGCGGGCATTCCGGGCTGTCTTTCGCCAGCCACACGTAAACCACCAGCGCGATGATCAGCGGAATCGCCGCGATGCCGAACACATTGCTCCAGCCGTACGCCACCGCCAGGCCGGGCGCCAGCAGCGCAGCGAACACGGTACCGGAATTGCCCGCGCCGGCTATGCCCAACGCCTTGCCCTGATGCTCGGGCGGATACCAGCGCGACGCCAGCGGCAGCGCCACGGCAAACGATGCACCCGCCACGCCGAGCGCCAAGCCCAGCATCAACACTTGCATGTAAGTGTGAATGCCGAAATGCCAGGCGACGAGCAGCGCCATGATCACAATCACCTGCCCGATCAGTCCAGTCAGTTTGGGTTTCAGGTGATCGACCAATATGCCCATCACCATGCGCAGCAGCGCGCCGGCCAGTACGGGGGTTGCGACCATCAAACCCTTTTGCGCCGCCGTGAGCTGTAGATCCTGTGCAATCTGCACCGCCAGCGGTCCCAGCAACACCCACACCATAAAGCTCAGGTCGAAATATAAAAAGGCCGCGAACAACGTCGGCGTGTGGCCGGACTTCAGAAACGATGAGTTCATGTCAATCTCAATGTTATTGCAAGTAATTGTTTTTAAACATTATTTTACTTCTATCGCACCGTTTTCCACGCGCGCAGGGAACACTGCGACGCGCACTTCAGCCTCTTCAAGACATTGACCAGTCACAAGATTGAAGTGCTGCTTGTATACGGGCGAAGCCACCACCAGCTCGCCTTTCAGGTCGCCGACGATGCCGCGCGACAGCACGTTCGCTTTCGAGAACGGATCAAGATTGTCGATCGCGTGCACACTGTCATCGGCCAAACGAAACACCGCGATCTGGCGCCCGTTCACCAGCGCGCACACGCCGGTGTCGGGCACGATGTCGGTGAGTTTGCAGACCGCAATCCACTCATCGATTCGTAGGTTGGGACGCGCGCTCATGCCACGGTCTCCGCTTCACGTTCATCCTCACGCGCAGGCCGTATCTGCCCGCGTTCGGCGACGAACACCACGTTACTGTCCGGCGCATCGCTATTGACGAAGTGATGGAAGCGCTTGAGCGTCTCCGGGTCGTTGATCGCTTTTTTCCATTCGCACTCATAGGTATCGACAAACTTTTGCATGTCGGCTTCGAGTTCGGCGGCCAGCCCCAGCGAATCCTCGCACACCACCTTGCGCACGTAGTCGATGCCGCCTTCAAGGTTGTCCAGCCACGTCGCAGTGCGTTGCAGCCGGTCGCCGGTGCGAATATAAAACATCAAAAAGCGGTCGATGTAACTCACCAGCGTCGCGTCATCTATGTCCTTCGCCAGCAGATCGGCGTGGCGCGGTTTGATGCCGCCGTTGCCGCACACATACAGATTCCAGCCTTTCTCGGTGGCGATGATGCCCACATCCTTGCCCTGCGCCTCGGCGCATTCGCGGGTGCAGCCCGACACCGCCATCTTCAGCTTGTGCGGCGAGCGCAGGCCGCGATAACGGTTTTCGATATTGATCGCCATCGTCACCGAGTCCTGCACACCAAAGCGGCACCAGGTGCTGCCCACGCAAGACTTCACCGTCCGCAATGCCTTGCCGTAGGCGTGGCCGGATTCAAAACCCGCATCCACCAGATCTTTCCAGATCAGCGGCAGTTGCTCGACGCGCGCGCCAAACAAATCGATGCGCTGCGCCCCGGTGATTTTGGTATACAGGCCGAATTTTTTCGCCACCTCGCCCATCACGATCAGCTTCTCGGGCGTGATCTCGCCGCCCGGCACGCGCGGCACGATGGAATAGGTGCCGTCCTTTTGCATGTTGGCGAGATAGTAGTCGTTGGTGTCCTGCAAGGGCGCGTGCGTCG
>JAYVQD010000424.1:0-4825 GCA_043777275.1 Nitrosomonadales bacterium | reverse complement strand
TGAAGACCATGATTTTCAGCGCCGGACGGTAGCGCGCATGCTGCGTTCGCTGGGTGCGCGGGTGGTGCTGGAAGCCAGCGACGGAAAACTTGCTGTGGAGGTGATGCGCGAAGCGCTGCCCGAACTCGTGGATCTGGTGATTTGTGATCTGGATATGCCGAATATGGACGGCATGGAGTTCATCCGCCATCTGGGCCAAACCAACAACAAGGCCGCGCTTATTATCAGCAGCGCGGAAGATCGCGCATTGCTGTCGTCAGTGGAGCAAATGGCCAAGGCCTACGGCGTTGCCTTGCTGGGGGTAATCCCCAAACCCATGTCGCGCGCGGGATTGCAATCGCTGCTTGAAAAGCGCAAGCACCCCGTTCCGCTTTCACAAACGCAAAAAACGATGCGCGACACGCCGACCATCGGCATTGAGGAGATTTTTCGGGGTCTCATGGACGCGCAGTTTGAGCCCTTCTATCAGCCCAAGGTGCATATCGCCAGCGGAAAAATAGTCGGCGCCGAGGCACTGGCGCGGTGGCGCCATCCGGAACGGGGCATCATCACGCCTCATACCTTCATTTCCCAGCTTGAAGACTCGGGGCACATCGACAAGTTGATGTTCGACATGCTGGAAAAAGCTGCGGCGGCTTGCTGCCGGTGGCACGAGGCGGGCGTTCAGTGTCAGGTGTCGGTCAATCTGTCGCTCGCGTCGTTGTCCGATACCGCGCTGGCGGGGCGGATCACGAAGGTTGTGCAGGATACCGGCCTTGCACTGAATGACATGACGCTCGAAGTGACGGAGACGGTCGCGATGACGAATATCGCGCCCGCGCTGGAGAACCTGACGCGCCTGCGCATGCGGGGGTTCGGTCTTTCCATCGACGATTACGGCACCGGCTTCTCGAACATCCAGCAATTGACGCGCATACCGTTTACAGAACTGAAGATCGATCAGAGCTTTGTGCGGGGATGTTCGACCAATGCGCAGTTGCGCCCAATCGTGGAAGCAAGCGTGGACATGGCGCGGCGCCTGAATATCAAGAGCGTTGCCGAAGGTGCCGAGACGCAAGAGGATTGGGATGCGTTGAAGGCCATGGGCTGCGACGTGGTGCAGGGGTACTACATCAGCAAACCCATGGATGAAAAAGCTTTTCTGGAGTTTTGCCTGGCGCACAAGGCGAAAGCGTGATGACGTTTTTGGGACTACCGAAACAACAACAATTTATTCATTAAAAACAAATACTTACATGAAAAAACCGCAAATGGTAGGGCAGGTGGGGTTGGGCATTATGGGCGGCGCGTTCGCCAGACATCTACTGGAGGCGAAGTTCGGCGTGATCGGTTTTGATCCCGATAAAAAGGCGCGCGCGGCGCTGATCCGGCGTGGCGGTGACGCGGCGTCATCGGGGGCGGTGGTTGCGCGTGAGTGCAATGTGATTATTACGTCGTTGCCGAGCGTCAAGGCGTGCGAATCGGCGTTCTTCGGCAAGGAGGGCATCGTCGCCGGCGCGCGCAAGGGCTGCATCGTGATTGAAGCGAGCACCCTGCCGATTGAAGTGAAGCAGGATATCCGCGAGCGCTGCGCCGCGCATGGGGTGACGGTGCTCGATTGCCCTATCAGCGGTACCGGCGCGCAGGCGGCGGCAAAAGATATTTCAGTGTACGCCAGCGGCGATGCCAATGCGGTGAAACGCTGTGCGGTGATTTTTAAAGGTTTCGCCCGCAGCATGCATTACTGCGGTGAGTTCGGAAATGGATCAAAGCTCAAGTTCATCGCCAATTTGCTGGTGACGATACATAATTTGTCGGCGGCCGAAGCGATGGTAATGGGCTTGAAATCCGGGCTGGATCTGAATCTGGTCTACAAAGTCATCAAAGACGGCGCCGGCACTTCGCGCATGTTCGAGGTGCGCGGACCGATGATGATTAAAGGCAACTACCGCGCCGCCACCATGAAGTGCGAGGTGTATCAGAAAGATATTGATATCATCGGCGCTTTCGCGGCCCGGTTGAATATTCCCGTGCCGCTGTTCGAGGCGAGCAAGGCGTATTATTCAGGCGCGCTGTCGCAGGGGTTTGCGAAGGAAGACACGGCGGCGGTATGCGCGGTGCTGGAACAGATGGCAGGCGATCCACGCAAAAACGCCCGCAGCAAGAAATCCACTCAAAAACGGAAAGCAAAGTAATCATGAGCGACGCAAAATCGATGTCCCCCGGCAGCCAGGCCTCACAAACGCTGGCGTTCAATATGAAGCTGCTGGCCCAGCACGAGATGGAAGGTTTCGGCGGCATGGGTGAGGGCATCAACATGCAGATCGCCAAGGATGGCCGGCGCATTATCTGGATGGCACACGAATCCGCACCCAAGAATTTCACCGCGCTGGATGTCTCTGACCCACGCAAGCCGAAGTTCGTGGTGCAAACCGATTTGCCGCACGGCAACGTGCGCTCGAACTCGCTCGATGTGGTGGGCAACACCATGGTGGTGGCGTATCAGACCAAGGGCTTTAACGACAAGCCGGCGGGCATCGACCTGTTTGATATCACCGTGCCGGAAAAGCCCAAGCTCATTTCGCACTTTGATGCCTCGGGCCAGTTCTCGCGTGGCGTGCATGCGGTGTGGTTTGACGATGGCGAATTTGTACACATGGCCAGCGGCGCAGCGGATTTCGAGCCGACCCATGACAAGGACGATCAGTTCTATCGCATCATCGACGTGCGCAATCCCTCCAAGCCCACCGAAGCCGGGCGCTGGTGGATGCCGGGCACCCGCAAAGGCGATAAAGAAGCGCCGCCCCCGCGCTTGAAAATTGACGGCGGCTATCGCGCGCACAATACCAACGTGTATGCCAAGCAACGCCCGGACCGCGCGTACGTCGGTTACATTGACGGCGGCGGCTTTATTCTCGATATCAAAAACAAGGGCGACATCAAAGTCGTATCGCGCTGGAAAAATGCGCCGCCGTTCAACGGCTTCGTGCATACCGTGCTGCCGCTGTTCAGCAAGGATTTGCTCATCGTCACCGAGGAATGTGTACGCGACAACTGCGAAGATTGGCCCAAGCTCACCTGGGTGCTGAACGGCGCGGACGAAAAAAATCCGGTGCCGATTTCCACGGTGCCATTGCCTTCGCCCGAAAGCTTCGGTAAGCGCGGCGGCCGCTTCGGTTCGCACAATCTGTGGGAAAACTATTCCGCCGATTGCGCATGGCGTTCGGACAACATTATTCTTGCGACGTTCTTCAACGGCGGCCTGCGTGCCTATGATTTGTCCAATCCGTACCAGCCACAGGAAGTCGCTTACTTCGTGCCGGGCACGCCCAAGCTCTCGCCCAAGGGCGCGGTGCAGATCAACGACGTGTACGTCGATGATCGCGGTATCGTGTACTGTCAGGATCGGTTTACCGGTGGTCTGTATATTGTTGAGTGGACGCAGTAGCAGTTCACTCTAAACTCCCAACGCTCAACTCTCGGCTCAACACATGGAAGCACCCATTCTAGGCCGTAGCGCGCTGTCGGGGCGTATACCCGTCAGCGTGATCACGGGTTTTCTCGGCAGCGGGAAAACTACACTCGTTAACAAGCTGCTCAAACGCCCGGAGATGAACCGCGTCGCGGTGATCGTCAACGAGTTGGGCGAGCAGGCGATTGATAACGATCTGGTTGAGGTGTCGTCTGAACAGATGATGCTGCTGAACAATGGGTGCCTGTGCTGCGTGCTGCGCGGCGATTTACAGGAGACGATGCGTGATTTATTCATCAAGCGGCGCAACGGCGAGATCATCGATTTCGACCGGCTGGTAATCGAAACCACCGGGCTGGCGGATCCGGCGCCGGTGATGCAAACGCTGATGACCGACACCATGCTGCAAGCGCAATACCGGCTGGATTGCGTAGTGACGCTGGTCGATGCGGTGAACGGCCTGGAGCAGATCAAAACGCTGTCGGAGCCGGTAAAACAGGCGGCACTGGCTGACCGGCTGGTGATTACCAAAACCGATCTGGTGGACGAAGCCAAAGTGGCAGCGCTGGAAGCCGCGCTGCACGAGTTGAATCCGCGCGCGCCGATGAAGCGCGCGGTCAACGGTGAAATCGAACTGGCCTTTCTGATCGATGTCGCGCTGCGCAGCATGGCGTCAAGGCTGGAAGACGTTGAGCGCTGGATGGGCGCCGACAACGAAGAAGATCACGGCCATTACGGGCAGGATGAACACGGCCACGCGCACCGGCACGACACAAACGTGATTTCATTTTGCCTGCGCTACAAAGAACCGTTTACGTGGGCATCGTTCTCGCAGTGCATGGAAGTGCTGGGCACGTTACGCGGTGCGGATCTGTTTCGCGTAAAAGGCCTGGTGAATGTAGCTGGGCACAAAGGCCCGCTGATCGTGCAAGGTGTGCAGCACCTGTTTCACCCGCCGATTGAACTGGACCAGTGGCCCAGCGACGATCACGACACGCGCATCGTGTTTATCACACGCGGGATCAGGCAGGAGACCGTCGCCAATTTGTTTTCGGCAATTGCGTCTGTGGCCGTGGCGCCTGCTGGATAAAATTCACAGAAACCATAGGCGATACAGAAAAAAAAGGGGCTCCGCGGAGCCCCTTTTTACTTTTCTCAGCGTGCGCCGGTTACTTCCCGCCCGCGTTCACGATGGGTGTGAAGTGTTGCACCACCGGTTTGTAAGCGGCCTTGCCGCTCAGATCAGCCAGCAGGGATTTTGCACGTGTGAATTCCTTGATCTCGATCAGTCCCGACAGCAGGAATACTTCCGGTGTGGTGTCATCGGCAGCAGCGCTTTTCTTGAGTTCAGCGTATTGCTTATCCAAATGCCCG